>DVHA01000155.1 GCA_018712425.1 Candidatus Faecivivens stercoravium
CGGCCGGAGTTTGCTGCCGCCCTCCGGGAGGCGGCGGAGGCGGGGGTGGCCGTCCTCGCCTGGAAATGCCGGGTGGATGAGGACGGGGTCCGGCTGGAACGGGAGATGGACATTATATTATAAAACAAGGACAGTTGACAAAATGATAAATGAAATAGGAAGATTGGATTTACAGTTTTATCAGGCAGTTATTGGAAAACACATTTTGTCTGATGAAGTCATTCTCACCGAAAATCGTGAACTGCACATCATTGAACGGCGAGGATTGGCTTTTTATCAAAAGTATCGGCCATATTTTGGGGATATTATTGCGCGGCCAGACTATATCTTTTTAGATGATCGGCCCAATACTGTTTTGGTCTGTAAATCATTTGTTGAGGATTTGAGAACTGTCCATTTGGTCATTCGTTTAGTTGTTGAAGGAGAAAACCCTGACTATAAGAATTCTATTATTACCGCTATTGAGGAAAATGACAAGCGGTTTTGTCAGCGCTTGCGGAATCGAGTTCCTCTTTATTCGAAAGAAGATGATTTGACAACCGGGAATAATGGTGGTATAATAAACATAGAATAAGAGGGGTTATTTGAGGTGGTAGATTTCGTAGCGACCACACGCCGATGGTACGACAGGGGAAACCCGAGAGACGCAGGAGGATGCTACGCCTGCCAAATAACCGCTTATTGCCGTCCTGTGTTTTTGCGCAGGGCGGTTTTTTATTTTTATGGCTGAAAGGCGGGCAAAACGGGTATACCCGCCGTGTATACGCCCGCTTTTTGCGTCAAAAGGGCCGGTATCCGGCGGGTCAGCAGGGGGATAGGCGGGGATAAAGGCGCCGGTAACGGCATTTGACAGGAGGTAAAAAATGGCCGTATAATAGAAATAGAGGGGATTGCGGGCTTTCGGGCCGGATTTCCCGCCTTCCCGCCGCCGAATATCCAAAAACGCCGGAAGAATTTGTATAAAAATACGAAATATTTGAATTTATGGAAAAACATGCAAAAAATACTTGCAATCGTCCGGATACGGGTGTATAATCATACTCACAAGCCAGATTTTTCCCGGGAAATATTCCCGATGCAGAAAGGAAGCGTTTTTTCATGGATAAAATCAAAAAAGTCGTACTTGCCTACTCCGGCGGCCTCGATACCTCGATCATCATCCCGTGGCTGAAAGAGCATTACGACAACTGCGAGGTCATCTGCGTCTCCGGCAACGTCGGCCAGGACGCCGAGCTGGAAGGGCTGGAGGAGCGGGCGAAAGCAAGCGGTGCCTCCAAACTCTATGTCGAAGACCTCCAAGAGGAGTTTGTAAACGATTTCGTCTTCCCGACCCTCAAGGCCGGGGCGGTCTATGAAAAGCGCTACCTGCTGGGCACTTCCTTCGCGCGGCCCGTCATCGCCAAGCGGATCGTCGAGATCGCGAAGGCCGAGGGCGCCGACGCCATCTGCCACGGCTGCACCGGCAAGGGCAACGACCAGGTGCGGTTTGAACTGACCATCAAGCACTTCGCCCCCCATATGAAGATCATCGCCCCCTGGCGGGAATGGGACATCAAGTCGAGAGACGAGGAGATCGACTACGCCGAGGCCCACAAGATTCCCCTTAAAATCAACCGGGAGACCAACTACTCCAAGGATATGAACCTCTGGCACCTCTCCCACGAGGGCCTCGACCTCGAAGACCCCGCCAACGAGCCCCAGTACAACAAGCCGGGCTTCCTCGAGCTGGGCGTCTCCCCTGAAATGGCCCCCGACAAACCCACCTACATCACCCTGCACTTTGAAAAGGGCGTCCCGACCGCTTTAAACGGCGAGGAGATGGACGGCGTCACCCTCATCAAGACGCTGAACAAAATCGGCGGGGAAAACGGCATCGGGCTTTCCGACCTCGTCGAAAACCGGCTGGTCGGGATGAAGTCGAGAGGGGTTTATGAGACCCCCGGCGGCTCGATCCTCTACCACGCCCACGAGGTGCTGGAGACCATCTGCCTCGACAAGGAGACCCAGCACTATAAAGAGCAGGTCGCCCTCAAATACGCCGACCTCGTCTACAATGGCCAGTGGTACACCCCTCTGCGGGAGGCGCTGGACGCCTTCGCCGACAAGACCTCCGAGACGGTTACCGGCGACGTCAAGTTAAAGCTTTATAAGGGCAACATCATCAACGCCGGCGTTACTTCCCCCTACACCCTCTATGACGAGGAGGTCGCCACCTTCTCGGAAGACCACGTCTACAACCAGCAGGATGCCGGCGGGTTCATCAACCTGTTCGGGCTGCCGATCCAGGTCAAGGCGATGCTGGACGAGAAAAGAAAGTGATGCCGGCCCTGCGGGCCTGTGATGGATGGGCCTGCGGCCCATGTGATGCGGCCTGGCGGCCGTGATGTGCGCCCGGTGGGCGCGTGAAGGTACGCTTCGCTCATTTAATAAATTGTTGACGGGACGTTTTCGGTTTGTCCGGGACGTCCGTCGGGTTCGGAAGGTTGTTCCTGCGGGGATGAAACGTTCGTCTGCTGAGTTTTGTCTTGCGGGGACGGACGTTGGCATCAAAAGTTTAGGGTCCAGCCCTTTTTAAATGGGCTCAGGTTTTGCTTTGCAAAACCTGACGAATTACTTGTAATTCGTCGCGAACGTGGAGAGGGCAGAGCCCTTTCCCAGGCGGTCAGTTTCTGTACCTCCGAAGTTTTTCACGGCTTAACCACCTGAAATGAAGCGTGCGCAGCACCAAAAAATAATCAAAAAAGATTCGATATGCCGGGCTATGCCCGGCATATCCCACCATTGCGGAAAAGGATGGTCATCATGGCAAAAATGTGGGCCGGGCGGTTCTCCAAAGAGACCGACCCCGGGGTAAACGACTTCAATTCCTCGATCGCCTTTGACGCCCGGATGTACCGGGTGGATATCCGGGGCTCGATGGCCCACGCGGCGATGCTGGGGAAGACGGGGATTATCTCTGAGGCGGACGCGGAGACGATTACCGAGGGTTTGAAGGGGATTCTTCATGACCTCGATTCGGGGGCGCTGGCCTTCGACCCGAACGCCGAGGATATCCATATGTTTGTCGAGGCGGAACTCACTTCCCGGATCGGCGACCCCGGCAAGCGGCTCCACACCGCCAGGAGCCGGAACGACCAGGTGGCGGTCGACCTGCGGCTTTACCTGCGGGAGGAGATCGATGAAATCATCGGGCTTCTGAAAACGCTGGGGCAGACGGTGGTCGAGGTGGCAAGGGAACACACATCCGCCGTCATGCCGGGGTATACCCACCTCCAGCGGGCCCAGCCGGTCACCTTCGCCCACCATCTGGCGGCCTACGGGTGGATGTTCGCCCGGGATATCGGGCGGCTGGAGGACGTGAAAAAGCGGATGAATTACTCCCCCCTCGGGTGCGGGGCGCTGGCCGGGACTACCTACCCGATCGACCGGCAGATGACGGCGGAGGCGCTGGGGTTTGACGGCCCCACCGAAAACAGCCTCGACGGGGTATCCGACCGGGACTACTGCATTGAGCTTGCATCGGCGCTCTCCATCCTGATGATGCATCTCTCCAGGCTGTCGGAAGAGGTGGTCCTCTGGTGCAGCTGGGAGTTTAAGTTCATCGAGCTGGATGACGCCTTCGCCACCGGCTCCTCGATCATGACCCAGAAGAAAAACCCCGATGTCGCCGAGCTGGTGCGGGGGAAGACCGGAAGGGTGTACGGCGACCTGATGGCGCTGCTTTCGATGATGAAATCGCTGCCGCTGGCCTACAACAAGGATATGCAGGAGGACAAGGAGGCGGTTTTCGACGCGGTGGATACTGTGAAACTCTGCCTTTCTACCTTCGCGCCGATGCTGAAAACCGCCACCGTCCT
Organism: Candidatus Faecivivens stercoravium; assembly: GCA_018712425.1. Lineage (GTDB taxonomy): Bacteria > Bacillota > Clostridia > Oscillospirales > Ruminococcaceae > Faecivivens > Faecivivens stercoravium. Next base: position 3,858 of record DVHA01000155.1, read on the forward strand.
CGAAGGGAATATGCGGGCGGCGGCCGCGAAAGGGTTTATCAACGCGACCGACTGCGCCGACTACCTCACCAAAAAGGGCGTGCCCTTCCGGGACGCCTATAAGGTCACCGGGCAGCTGGTCGGCTACTGCGTCGAGAAGGGGACGACCCTCGAGGAACTGCCGCTCTCGGTTTACAAGCAGTTTTCGGACGTCTTTGAAGAGGATGTCTACGCCGCCATCGACCTTAATGCCTGCGCGATGAACCGCCGCTCCTACGGCGGCCCGGCGGAAGAAGGGGTCAAGGGGCAGCTGGAAAAACTCGCCGCCATCTTCGGGGAAGGGGAAACGGAATGAAAACAAAGGTCTTTATCGACGGGAGCGCCGGGACGACGGGGCTAAGGATTGTCGAGCGGATGAGCGGGCGGGCAGACGTCGAGCTGCTCACCCTGCCGGAGGAGAAGCGGAAGGATTTTGACGCGCGGGTGGAGATGATGAACGCCTCCGACGTCACCTTCCTCTGCCTGCCGGACGACGCCGCGAAAGAAATCGCTGCGGCCGCCGGGGAAACCGTCCGGCTGATCGACGCTTCGACCGCCCACCGAACCGCCCCCGGCTGGCAGTACGGGTTCCCGGAACTGTCGGAAGAATTCCGGGAGGGGATTGTAAGCGGGAACCGGGTCGCGGTGCCCGGCTGCCACGCCTCCGGGATGGTCGCTATCCTCTACCCGATGGTGAAAGCCGGGATCCTGCCGCCCGACTACCCGGTCACGATTTTCTCCCTCACCGGCTACTCCGGCGGCGGGAAAAAGATGATCGCCGAGTACGAGACGGACGGGCGGCCGCTGACGTTTGAGGCGCCGCGGGCCTATGGGCTTAATCAGAACCACAAGCACCTGCCGGAAGTGACGAAGGTTGCGGGGCTTGCCTACCCACCCTGCTTTACGCCGGTCGTTTCGGACTATTACGCCGGGATGGCGGTGGCGGCGCAGTTTCAGGGGCGGCTGCTCCGGAAAACCATGACGCCGGAAGGCCTCCACGCCTTCTTTTCCGAATACTACGCCGGGCAGGAGCTTCTGTCGGTGGCGCCGTTCGGGGCGGAGGCGGAAGAAAAGGGGTACCTTTCCGGCAGCCTCAAAGAGGGCTGGGACGGGATGGAGCTTTACATCACCGGCAACCCCGACCGGCTGATGGTCACGGCGGTCTTTGACAACCTCGGCAAGGGGGCGTCGGGGGCGGCGGTGCAGTGCTTTAATCTGATGACCGGGATGCCGGAGACGTATGGGCTGAGTTTGTGAGACGGTAAGAATCGGCGCTGGCGCTAAAGTTTCGAAGAAATG
>DVHA01000001.1 GCA_018712425.1 Candidatus Faecivivens stercoravium
ACGTCGACTCGATCGAACCCATCCTGAAGGCGGGCAACACCTTCGCCGGTCTCTGCAATGCGAAGCCCAACACCATCGCTGAAAAGCTTTCTCAGTGCGCACAGGACATCAACGTTATTAAGCTGTCCAAGTTGATGCTCTCCGGCGCCAACATGGGCAACGGCTTCTGCCTGTCCTCCGCTTCCGATAACCCCGAAGCGGCTTGCGCTTGGTACAACTACATCTTCCAGTCTCAGGAATTCAATGACCTCATCAACTGGGGTATTGAAGGCACCGACTGGGTTGAGAACGAAGATGGACTGGCTGACTTCCCCGAAGGCGGCGACGCGACCACCGTTTCTTATCACAACGACTACGGCTGGATTTACCCGAACCAGATGGTCGGCCATCCGTGGGCTGGCAACGACCCCGATGTCTGGGATCAGTATGTAGAGTTTAACAAAGGCGATGTTGTCTCCGAAGCTTACGGTTTCCGTTATGACAACCGCCCGGTCATCAACCAGGTTGTTGCCTGCAACGCGGTCAACTCCCAGTACCAGGCACAGATCGTCCGCGGTACCGCTCAGGATATGGAAACCGCGATTCAGGAATACAATGACGCCCTCTACGCCGCTGGCCTGCAGGACATCATCGACGAAAAACAGGCGCAGCTCGACGCTTGGCTTGCTTCTCAGGGTTAATTGAACCTGTTGGGGGGCGTTTGTATCAAATGCCCCATCCGATAAATAAAAACTCCGGAAATCTACAAAAATGGCTCCGATTTGTGATAGAAAAACTCCAAAGATTTTGCTATAATATGAATGTTGAATCTGGCCGCCGCTTGGCGGGACGCAGGAGGATCACAGAGGCGGAACCCAGCTGACAAAGTAACGGGAGGGGCTGCCGGCCGTCATTGGCGGCAGCCCCATTTTGTCTTTCCGGTTCCAGCAAATCAATCGAGGAGGTATTCCCTATGAAGCAAAAGCTGACTTGGGCGCATTTCAAGCAGTTCATCCCGCTGTATATCATGATGCTGCCCAGTCTCGTCTACCTGTTCATCAACAACTATATCCCGATGGCCGGTATCGTTGTCGCGTTTAAAAAGTATAACGTCAACGACGGTATGTTCGGGAGCGCCTGGTGCGGGCTTGACAACTTCCAGTTCCTGTTCGGCACCAGCGACGCGTTCGTTATGATCCGCAACACGCTGCTTTATAACGTCGCGTTCATCATTGTCAACCAGGCGGTTGGCATCGCGCTCGCGATCATCATTTCCGACGTCATCAACAAAGGCCTGAAAAAACTGTATCAGTCCTCGATCCTGCTGCCCTTCCTGCTTTCGATGGTCGTTGTTTCCTACATTGTCTTCGCTTTCCTTTCCCAGGAAAACGGCATGTTCAACTCGATCCTCAAGTCCATGGGCAAAGACATTGTCTACTGGTACCAGGATAATGGTCCCTGGCCGTTCATCCTGATCTTCGTCAACTGCTGGAAAGGTGTTGGCTACGGCTCCCTCATCTATATCGCCGGTATCGCTGGTATCGACCCTGCTTTCTATGAAGCGGCTGAGCTGGACGGCGCCAACAAATGGCAGCAGATCACCCGGATCACCCTGCCCTGCCTCGTCCCGCAGATTATCACCCTTGTCCTGATGGCGATCGGCCGTATCTTCGCTTCCGACTTCGGCCTGTTCTACCAAATCCCCCAGAACTCCGGCGCCCTGTTCCCCACTACCCAGACCATCGACACCTACGTCTACCGTGCACTGATCCAGGCGGGCGGCATCGGCCGTTCCTCTGCCGCAGGCGTTTTCCAGTCGGTTGTCGGCTTCACTCTCGTTATGATCTCGAACGCTGTCGTTCGCAAGGTCAGCGCAGAGAACGCCATGTTCTAAGAGAAAGGCAGGGAAAACTAACATGGTATTATCCAAAGGTGAAAAAGCTTATCAAGTCGGGATTAATATTGTCCTGATCATCGTGACTTTGATCATGATCCTGCCGATCGTACTGCTGTTCATGTGCTCCATCACCGATGAGAACACCTTGATCAACAACGGTTATTCCTTCTTCCCCGCGAAGTTCGGCCTGACCGCGTACCAGTACATCTGGCAGAATGCCGGTACTGTCTTCCGCGCTTACGGCCTGACGATTATCGTTACCGTCATCGGTACTGCTGTGACCCTGGTTCTCACCTCGCTGATCGCTTATCCGCTGTCGCTGAAGAACCTCCCCGGCCGTCCCTTCTTCAACTTCTACGTCTTCTTCACGATGCTGTTCTCCGGTGGTCTGGTCCCTGCCTACATCATGTGGACGACCATCTTCAACATTAAGAACACCATCTTCGCCTATCTTCTGCCGAACCTGCTGCTCTCTGCATACAACATCATCCTGGTCCGTACCTTCTTTATGACCTCGATCCCGGATGCGCTGTATGAAGCGGCCCGCATCGACGGTGCGACCTACTTCACCATCTACCGGAAGATCGTCCTCCCGATGGGCAAACCGATCATGGTTACGATCGGCCTGTTCGCCGGCCTCGGCTTCTGGAATGACTGGACCAACGGCCTTTACTATGTCAACCGCAGCCAGATGTTTACCATCCAGGTTCTGTTGAACCGCATGATCCAGGATATCCAGGCGCTGGCCAACAATCCTGGCGGTGGCGCTGGTACCGGTGGGCTGGTTAACCTTCCGACCGTCTCGATCCGTATGGCGATTGCCTTCGTCGCGATTCTGCCGATCCTGATCGTTTACCCCTTCCTCCAGAAGTACTTTGCTTCCGGTATTGCGCTGGGCGCGGTCAAGGGCTAATCACTCTTCGATTGAAAACCCCTCTGTTTCGGCAGAGGGGTTTTTCTTTGTAAAAAACCGCCGGGGAGCTGTAACGAACCGGCGCCTTCCGCGTCTTATCTGTGAACCGGCCGGAAAGGGGTGAAAGCTTGGAAGATTTTGAGACGGTCTACCGGGAATATTACGACGTCGTCTACCGGTACCTCTGCGCCCTCTGCCGGGACGCCGGCTGGGCGGAGGAACTGACCCAGGCGGCCTTTGTCAAGGCATTGCAGAAAATCGGTTCCTTCCGCGGGGAGTGCAAACTGCGGGTCTGGCTCTGCCAGATCGCGAAAAACACCTACTACTCCGCCCTCCGGCGGAAAAGGCCGCCGCCGGAACCCGCCCCGCCGGAGGACAGCCCGGAACAGCAGCTGGAGGACAAAGAGGCCGCTTTTAAGGCCCACCAGCTGCTCCACCAGCTTGACCCGGTCTATAAGGAGGTTTTCTGGATGCGGGCCTTTGGCGAGCTGTCTTTCCGGGAGATCGGGGCATTGTTTGACAAGACGGAAAACTGGGCGCGGGTCACCTATTACCGCGCCAAAACGAAGATTCGGGAGGGAATGAACGATGTATGAACCCTGTGCGTTAATCCAGGACCTGCTGCCGCTCTACCGGGACGGCGTTTGCAGCGATGAGAGCCGGAAGGCGGTCGAGGCCCATTTAAAGGGCTGCCCCGCCTGCCAGGCAGCCCTTGCGGCAATGGGAGCGGAAACCCCGCCGCCCCCGCCGCCCGGGGAAGCGGACGAAAGGCAAAAAGCCGCATCTTTTGAGTCCGTCCGCCGGCGTTTCCGGCTCCGGACCGCTCTAGCGGCGGGGGCGGCGGCGGCCTTCCTGCTCCTCTGCGGCTTCGGGAGTGCCGCCGCCCTCAAACAGGCGGAGAAGACGGTCGAATACACCGGCAACCTGTCGGTTTCAATGGAGCCGGAGGGCCTGGTCGGGTATCTGGAAGGGAGCGACTACTGCCGCCTGGAAATCAAACGGGTGGAGACGGCGGAAGGGGACTGGCTCTTTTATAAGCTGACCGACACCCGGTGGGACGACCTGACCATCCCGGACGGCGTCTTTTCATCCTACCTCCTCTGCGGCGCGGACAAAGGCGCCGGGACGGTTGCCCGCGTCTACTATTATACCGGGGATACCGCCGGCTTTGCGTCCCTTTCCCAGGCGGAACTGGACGCTGTCGCGGCTAATGCTGTCCTCCTTTGGCAGCGGGACAGCTGAAAGACTGGCCTATCATCAAAAAGGGCGCCCAGGATTATCCCGGGCACCCTTCTGACTGTCGAAAAATAAGTTTGGCGGAAACGTGAGAATCGGCGCTGGCGTTAACGTGACAAAGAAACGTGCGAAGATCAGAAGTTTAGGGTCAAGCCCTTTTTAAAGGGCTTGCGGGAATGGAGAGGGCAGAGCCCAGGCGTCCGGATGAAATCCGGACACCTGAAAAACCGCTTGCCGGCCATACGGCGTGGCCGGCATTTCCCGCAAGCGGGAAACCGCGCTTTTTCACAGGTTGTACGCCTATTTTTCGTTGCAGCGCATCGTCTGCCTTTCTGGAAGGCGATAACCTCAGAAAATTGTGGTTTCGTGCTTTGCACGAAATGTGGGCCATGCCGTATGGCCCGCAAACAATTTTCTAAGGGCTTGCGTAGCAAGACCGGTGTGCAGCAGCACCCAAAAAATACTCAAAAAAGATTTTTTCGACAAACTGAATGGCGCCCAGGAAATCCCTGAGCGCCATTTTTTTCAGAAAAAGTTACGCGTTGCCGTTTGCTTCCTTCCAGGCGGTGTACTGGGCCTGTTTTTCGTCCAGGTACTTCTGGTACCCGGCGGAATCCAGCGCCGCCTTCATCTCCTCGAGGGCGGGGGCGGGGTCGACCGCGCCGAACTCGATCGACTTCTGGTACTGGGTGTAGACGTTGGTCAGGGCGGTGTATTCGGTGGCGACGGGGGTCTGGTCGAACATGAAGCCAACCGCTTCCGACTTGATTGCCTCGTCGTTAAAGATTTCGTACTGGTCCCACAGGTCGGTGGGGTTGCCGTATTCCGGCATCGCGAGGAACTGGCCGGGCGCCATCCACTGGACGGCGTGGTTATACTCGGCGTTTTCGAGGAAGCGGGCGGTGCCGTCGACCTCTTCAAAGTCGACCCCTTCCTGGCCCCACTTAAACAGCTCGTTCCATTCGGGCGAGGTGTACATGAAGTTCATATACTGCATCGCGGCGACCGGGTCGGCGGTGTTGGCGCAGATGCACCAGGGCATGCCGGCAATCGAGTTGGAGACGGTGAAGTCCGGGCCGCCGAGGACGATGGTCATATCCTGCCCGCAGAGGGTGGACTCCTGGATCTTGGAGCCGGGCTTATAGTTGGTGATGTAGGACATCAGCGAACCGGCCTGCACGCGGGTGGAGGCGGAGGTGGTGTCGGTCAGCTCGTTGGCGCTGATGCAGCCGTAGTTGAAGAGGTCGCGCATGGTGTTGACCATCGTCAGGTAGGACTCATCCTCAAAGTAGCTGACGATATCGCCGGTGCCCCAGTTGCCGAGGACGCCGAAGTAGTCGCCCATCGAGTCGACCGAAGTCCAGCCGGCCTGAGCCCCGCCGGGGGCGAAAGTGTCGATGCCGGGGTTGGCGTTGTGGACGGCTTTCAGGATGGTGGCGAGGTCTTCAATCCCGTCGACCCGCCAGACGTCGCTCTCCAGGTCGGGGGTCAGGTCGCCGAGGCTGCCGGCCGCGTTTTCCAGATACTGGGTGCCGATCGAGAGGGCAAACCGCCCCTGGGCGTTTTCCTTCTGCTGGGTGACGCCGTAGAGGGTGCCGTCAGGCGCCCGGCAGGCGTCGATGGTATCCTGGCCCAGCGTGTCGATGATACCGGAGCCGTAGGTCGTGAGCAGGTTGTTGCCGTTTTCGTCCGGCGACTCCATGTCATACCAGTAGCCGTTGGTGACGCCGACGCCGTAGCTGATGCCGAGCGCCTGGACGATATCCAGCTGTTCGCCGCCGGAAATCTGTAAAGTCAGCTGCTGGGAACGGGTCGCGGCGTCGGTGACCTGCATATCAACCTTCAGGTTCAGCTCCGGGATGGTCAGTTCGTCCATCGCGGCGACAATCCGGTCCATCCCGTTCGGGGCGCCGGTATAGTTCATCCAGCTGACGACGACCGTCTGGGTCTCGGTGCGGTTGGCGACCGCTTCGGCGGCGGCGTCGCCCGCGTCAGCGGCTTCGCTGCCTTCGGCGGAAGCTTCGCCGGAGCTTTCGGTGGAAGCGGGGGTGGAGGAACTGCCTTCGGTGGAAGTGGTGGAGCTGCCGCCGCCGCTGCTGTTGCAGCCGGCGAGGGAACCGACCAGCATGGTCGCTGCGAGGAAAGCTACAAGGGCTCTTTTCTTCATAAATCGTACTTCCTTTCTGCCATGCCCGACGCGCATGGCCGGTTAGGGGATGCGCGCCTGGATAATCGGGACGTTACGCAATATCCATTGTGATCCTGCCGGTTTGATCTGGAAAAGGGTTTATGTTTCGACAAAATAATCACATGAATATTTTC
>DVHA01000156.1 GCA_018712425.1 Candidatus Faecivivens stercoravium
TCCAGCCGGTAGCCGTGTTCCCCGTCGCAGAGGATCTGCGCGTCCCGCGCCGCCGTCGACGGGTTGCAGGAGATCATCACGACCTTCTCCGGCCCCATCCGGGTGATGCTGTCCAGCACCGTGCGGTCGCATCCTTTCCGGGGCGGGTCGATGATGATGACGTCCGGGCGCAGCCCCTCTTCCGCCAGCTTCCGGGCCGCTTCCGCCGCGTCGGCGCAGAAGAATTCCGCCCGGTCGGCGACGCCGTTGCGGACGGCGTTCTGCCGGGCGCTCCGGGCCGCCTGCGGCACCACTTCGACGCCGATCAGCTTTTTCACCTCCGGAAGGGCCGAGAGGCCGATGGAGCCGATGCCGCAGTAAAGGTCTAAAAGCGTCTCCTGCCCGGTAAACCCGGCATACCGGAAGGCTTCTTTGTAAAGCCGTGCCGCCTGTTCGGCGTTGACCTGGTAAAAGGCCTCCGGCGCAATCGCAAACCGCATATTTAAAAAGACGTCTTCCAGATAATCCCGGCCGTACAGGCAGACCGTTTCCCGGCCCAGGATGACGTTGGTCTTCTCCGGGTTGATATTGAGCACAATCCCGGTGATCTCCGGATGGGCCTCCACCAGCCGGCTGACAAGCGTTTCCCGCCCCTTAAACCGGCTGGCCGCCGCGACGATGCAGACCATCAGTTCCCCGGTCGCCCGGCCTTTCCGCAAAAACAGGTGCCGCAGCACCCCTTTCCCGGTCAGTTCGTCATAGGCCGGGATTTTCAGCTGCCCGGCAATCCGGACAAAGTCCCGGACCACCGGCGCAAAAGCGGGGTCCTGCAGCGGGCAGTCCTCCGCCGGGATCAGCCGGTGGGAACGCCTCGCGTAAAACCCCGCCCGAAGCTTGCCCCCCAGCTCGGCCAGCGGGTACTGGGCTTTGTTGCGGTAGTGGTCGGCCGACAGCCCGTCCTCCCCGCCGCCGAGGATCGGCTCCATCCGGACGCCGCCGGGGAGCAGTTCTTCCCCCTCCCGGCAGACGGTAAACCCGCCAATGCGGGCAAAGGCGTCGGCCACCGTCTGCTCCTTCAGCCGCAGCTCCTCCCGGTAGTCGATATGCCGGAAGGAACAGCCGCCGCACTGCTTATAGACCGGGCAGCCGGGTTTAATCCGGGCGGGAGAGGGGGTCAGGACCTGGTCGATGATCCCGAAGCCGTAGTTTTTTTGCAGCTTGACCGCCTTCAGCCGGATCCGGTCCCCCGGGGCGGTCAGCGGGACAAACATGGTAAACCCGTCCACCCGGCAGATCCCGTTGCCGTCCAGCGTCATCCCGGTGATTTCCGCTTCATACAAGCCGTTTTTGGTCAGTGCCGGTCCACTGCCGGGCTTTTTTTTCGCCATCTTTTTCTCCTCCAAATCGATGTTTCCACTAAAATCCTACCATATCTGCCGGCTCCGGTCAAGGGAAACAGCGGCAAAGTCGCGGAAATGGGTTTCTGTTTAAGCATGGAATATTTATTTCGCTGCCCTTAAGGCAGCGACCAAGGGTTCCCCTTGGATGGGACCAAGTTTCACTTGGATGGACCAGGACCCTCGCGGGCCCTGGACCCGCTGTTCGACGCGGCGTGAGCAGCCCGTTCCACACGCATGAGACCGGCCGTGGGAGGCCGGTCTTCGAACGTTAATAGTTCGCTCGATGGGTTTAAATCATGCGAAACAGAAATCAATTTCCGTACACATGAAAAACCGGCAGGCCGTGTCCAAAGCACAGCCTGCCGAAGATTTACACGCCCCTTACCGCGCGACATAGTTCAGCGGGTCATGGGTGCGGTTGTTGATATGCAGCTCAAAATGGAGGTGGTTGCCGGTGGCATAGCCGGTCATCCCGACATACCCGATCACATCCCCCTGGGTCACCTCGTCGCCCACCGAGACGTTCAGGGCGCTGCAATGGCCGTAAAGGGTGCGGACGCCGTTGCCGTGGTCAATGACGACACAGTTGCCGTAGGTGTAGAAGGTCCCGGCGACGACCACCTTGCCGGAAGCCGCAGCGTAAATCTCGGTCCCCGCGTCAATCGCGAGGTCCAGCCCCTGATGGCCGTCCTCCGAATACTGGCAGGTCTCCACCCCGCCGCCGTCCGGCAGCGGCCAGATCAGCGCTTCGGTCAGTTCCCCGCTGCCGGTGTCACCGAAATAGCTGGCGCTGTAGGTCACCTCGTCCATCGTCCCCTCGGTCATCACCTGCGGGACCGGCTCGGTAATCACCTCTTCCGACAGGACGACCCGCTCGGTCTCCTGGCCGTTGACGGTGACGACGACGGCGCTCACCTGCTTGCTCCCGTTCTGGCCCTCCGAGACAATCTCCGCCCGGCCGGAGGCGGAAGTGCCTTCAATAACCGTCGTATAGGGGATTGAAACGGTCTCGTTCACCTGCCGGGTGCACAGGACCTGTAAAAGCGGCTGCCGGACGTTCAGCGTCATGATGTCGCCCGCGTAGATCGTCTCCGGGAAGTCGGGGTTTAAGGCGGAAAACTCATCCGCCGTCATCCCGTAGTAGCCCGCGATGGCCGACAGGGTGTCGCCGGTATGTACCAGGTACTCCACCTCTTCGGTCACCGTCGACGAGAGGACCGCCTCCAGCCCGGAGTAGGTCAGCATGTCCGACGCCGGATAGGTCCCGTCCACCAGCTGCACTTCCCGGGTAAAGGCCACCTCTTCCCCCTCGGCGCCGGTGGCGTAGAGGGACTGGATGCTGTCCAGGATGCCGCGGAGGCTGTCCCCCGAGGCATAGGCCCCGTAAAACTGGCCGTCGATATAAAGCCCGCAGCCGGAAACGGTCGCGTTGTCCGAAATCCCGGCCGATAAAAGCTCAACACTGCCTTCAGGGCTTAAAACCCGCGCCGTGGCCGTCCCTTCGGCGGCCGGCGCCATCGCGGGAAGGCTGCCTGCCGCCTGCACCGTCCGGCTTTCGGGGAAAATCCCCACCGACATCATTTCGGCCCAGCTGCCGCATACGCTGCGGATGCAGCCGCCCAGCGCGATAATCCCCACCGCGGGGAGGACCACCGCCAGGTTCCTGCGGATCCGCCGGGCCCGGTTTTTCCTTTCCATCTGATTCAATTTTGATTGCTCCTTTCTTTTGACGTCCAGCCGGCCCGCGCCCATTTCCCGATGGCGCCCGCCTGTTTCCCGCCAGACGGAGGGCCTGCGTTACCCTGCGGGAAAGGCTCCCGCCGGGAAGCTGCCCGGCTCCATCCGGCAGCTTCCTCCGCTAAAAACTACAAATTGGTAACGGCTAAACCAGTTCCCATTATACCATACTTCCGCCGGATTGCAACCGCTAACAGGCCATTTATGCAGGATTTCAGGAAAAATTGTACAAACGCACAAGGTTTTAACCCGGCCTTTGCTGATAATATGCGCAAAAAACAGAAATTTGTGCCAAAAAACGGGCCTTTGGATAAAAGGAACAACCTTTCTCCCGAAGGTAAAAATGAGGGAAAAGAGAAGAAAAATTTCATTTCCGGAGGCTTTCTGCCGGAAGCCGCGGGAAATTTTTTCAGCCGTGAAGGCATATCCGGTAAACCACAGGGACAAAAAAGGCCGCCCGCTAAAAAGCAGGCGGCCAACCCGTATTTATTTCGTTTGGAAAGATCAACCAGACAGTACCGGTATTTTT
>DVHA01000157.1 GCA_018712425.1 Candidatus Faecivivens stercoravium
CGCGGGAGTGGAGAGGGCAGAGCCCTTTCCCAGGCTGTCACCTAACGTACTTCCGAAGCTGACCACGGCTTCTCCGCCCGAAACAGAGTGTGCGCAGCACCCAAAGAATAATCCAAACAAAAACCCCGGAAGTTTGACCTTCCGGGGCAATTTTTATTCCGCTTTTTCCGCCGGTTCCGCCGGCGCTTCTTTTTTATCCTTCGGGATGACAAGGTTCATGACAATCGCCGCGCAGGCCGCCGGGACAATGCCGGAGCCGCCAAAGACGAACTGCACCGCCTGCGGCATGAAGGAGAGGACCCCCTCGCTGCTGCCGAGCCCGTAACCGAAGCCGATGGCGACCGAGACAATGGTGATCGTCCGGGCGGTGACCGGCTCTTTGGTGATCAGCTGGATGCCGGACATGATGATCGACGCGAACATCATGACCGCGGCGCCGCCGAGGACCGGCTGGGGCATAATCGAAACCACCGCCGCCAGCTTCGGCAGCAGCCCGCAGAGCACCAGGAAGCAGGCGCCAATGCCGATGCAGAAGCGGTTGACAATCTTGGTCATTGTAATCAGCCCGACGTTCTGGGCAAACGAGGTGTTCGGCAGCACGCCGAAAATCGAAGCGAGGGAGGAGCCCAGCCCGTCGCACATGACCGCCCCCCGCAGTTCGCGGTCAGAGGGCTCCCGGCCGAGGCCGCCTTCGGTGATGGCGGAGGTGTCGCCGACCGTTTCCACCGCCGAGACGATAAACATGATGCACATCGGGATGATGGCGGTCAGTTCAAAGTGCATCTCCACCGGCAGAAAGTGGGGAAGCGAGAACCAGGACGCTTCCGCCACCACGCTCCAGTCCAGCACCCAGGACGCCGTCTGGGTCACCCCGCCGGCGTCGACATAGGTGGTGGGAAGGAACAGCCCCATAATGCCGCAGACAATGTAGCCGGCGATGATGCCGAAGAGGATCGCCGAGTTGCTGGTAACCCCTTTGGTGAAGTGCTTGAAGATGATGATGACGATGAGGACAACCGCGCCGACCGCCATGTTCGGGATCGACCCGTAGTCCCCTACCCCGCTGCCGCCGGCAAAGGAGGAGATGCCGACCGAAATCAGCGAAAGGCCGATCGACAAAACGACGGTGCCGGTGACGACCGACGGGAAAAATTTGCGGATGGGTTTGGTAAAGAGCCCCAGCACCGCTTCCAGCAGGCCGCCGACCAGGCTCGCCCCCATCAGCGTCCCGTAAGCCAGCACCCCGCCGCCCATCATCGAGATGATGTTGTTGCTGATGCCGATGAAGCCGGAACTGGTGCCCATGACGATCGGGAGCTTGGCGCCGACCGGGCCGATGGTAAACAGCTGCACCAGCGTGACGATACCGGCCACCAGCATCGCGTTCTGGAGGAGCGAGACCTGCAGGTCCTGTAAGTTGCAGGCCCCGGTAATCAGGATGACCGGCGTGAGGTTACCGGCAAACATCGCCAGCACATGCTGAAGCCCCAGAAGCGCCGCGCTTCCAAAGGGGACCCGCCCGTCCAGCTTGTAGGCGTTATCCATGCTGGGGGCGGAGGTTTTTTCGGACATTTCCATTCTCCTTCTGAAAAGAATTTACGACCGGTTTACAGGCGGGTGAACATCCCGTAAAACCCCGTTCATAAAAGCTATCATACCAATTTTTATGCCGAAATGCAAGGAAAAAGGCGGTTTTGGGCAAAGATTTGCCGAATAAACAAAAAATCCGCCCGTAACGGACGGATTTCTGGCTGTACAGGCTCCCCGGGCGGGCCGTTTTAAAAGGTATAATACCGGAAGGAGGGCCGGCAGCTCCCGGCCTCTACAAACTGCACCTCCGGGAATTCCCCGGCGAGGAGGGAACGCATCAGCGGCAGGAAATGCCGCTCGGTCTCAAAATGCCCGGCGTCAATGCAGCTTAACCCCGCATTCCCGGCGTCGATTACCTGGTCGTGCTTGAAGTCGCCGGAGATGAGCAAATCGTCCCCCCGCCGGATAGCGTCATGGACCATGCTCCCGCCCCCGCCGCAGCAGAGCATCACCTTCCGCACCGGCTTCCCGGCATCATACGCCCGGAGCCCCTGGAGGGAAAGCGCCTCGGCCAGATGACCGATCACCCGTTCCAGCGGCATCGGTTCCGGCAGCCGCCCTTCCCCGGCGCAGGGGTCCTCCGGCAGCGGCTGGAAGTCTAAAAGCCCGATCTTCCGGGCGAGGGCGGCGTTTAAGTGGGCCTTGTCCATGTTGGTGTGGGCGGAGATGACGGCAATCCGCCGGGAGAGCAGTTCCCCCTGCACCGAGCCGAAGGGGATGCTTTTGAGCGGGTGGAAGATGACCGGATGGTGGCTGATCATCAGCGGGCACCCCTTTTCCGCCGCCTCCTGTACCGCCTCCAGCGTGACGTCGAGGGTCAAAAGGGCGCGGGAGACCTCGATCTCCGGGGCACCGATTAAAAGCCCGACGTTGTCAAAGCTCTCGCAGCTGTCAAACGGCGCCAGGCGGTCGATTTCCTCGTAAATTGCTCCGATTGTGGCCATCTTCATTCCCCTTTCTGTTTCCGGGCGGCGAGGATTTCCCGCAGCCCGGCTGTCAGTGTCTCCGCTTCCGCAATCTCCGACGGATTGGGGCTGGCGGAAGCAGAGAGCCCTCTCAGCCGCTTCTCCTCGCGGCCAAGCAGCGTTTCCAGATAGGTGCAGGCATCCTCCCCCTCGTCCTCCGACGACCGGCCCACGAGGGCGTAGAGCGGCGGACAGGGGATTTTTTCACCGGTGAAGGCGGCCTGGATGACCGCGTACGCCTTCCCGGCGGCGACGGCGCATCTTTCCTGACGGATGGCAAACCCGTTTTCGCAGAGCCACTGCCGCAGGTAGGGCGCCTGGGTCATCGGCTGGAGCAGCAGGTTGACGCCGCCCAGTTCCGATACCCGCCGGGAGAGGATTTCGGCGATCAGCTGCCCGCCCATCCCGGCGATGATGATGTCGGTAATCCCTGCAAGCGGCAGGCCGTCCAGCCCGTCCGCCAGCCGGGTCTCGATCTGCCCTTCCAGCCCGTTTTCCCGGACGCACCGCCTGGCGGAGTCCAGCGGCCCCGGCCGGACGTCGGTAGCGAGCATCGAAAGGGCAGCGCCACTCTGCACCAGCGCCACCGGGAGATAGCCGTGGTCGGTCCCGACGTCAATCCCCCGGCCGCCGGGGGTGAAGAGGGAGGCGATGACCGAGAGGCGTTTATCTAAGTGCTGCATCGGAAGCTCCTTTCAATCTAAAAACAAACGGGCTGGAAGACCCAGCCCGTCAGCTTGTCAAAAAAGTCTTTTTTGAGCATTTTTTGGGTGCTGCTGCACACCGGTCTTGCTTCGCAAGCCCTTAGAAAATTGTTTGCGGGCCGTACGGCATGGCCCGCATTTCGTGCAGGCACGAAACCACAATTTTCTGGGGTAGCCTCTTTTCGGGAAAGTGGGCGATATGCTGCAACTGCAAATAGAGGTACAACCTGTGAAAAAGCGCGGTTTCCCGCCTGCGGGAAATGCCGGCCACGCCGTATGGCCGGCAAGCGGTTTTTCAGGCGTTCGGATTCTATCCGGACGCCGGGGCTCATGCCCCTTCCATTCCCGCGATTTTTTGAAAAAAATCGAGTAAAACTTTTAATTCTTCCCACGTTTCTTTTGTAGCTTTAACGCCAGCGCCGATTTTTACGTTTTCGCCAAATTTGTTTTTCGACAGTCAGAGGGCGCCTTCCGGGAAAGGAAGGCGCCCTCTCTGTTTTATAGAAATTGCTTCATCTGCTCGATGTTCTGCTGCTCGGCCGCCAGCAGCTTCCCCGCCAGCTTCCGCACCGCCTTATCCTCGCCCTCATATTCGCCCAGCCGTTTGGTGATCCGGGTGAGGCCCATCGCGTTGCCCTGGATCATCATCTCGGCGATATGGCCGGGGGTGTTTTCCTTCATCAGGTTTCCGACGGCGCCCATTTTGGCCGACAGTTTGGCCATCGCCGACGGGCTGGCCGGTTCCCCGCCCCGCTGCCGCAGCATCTCGATCGCCTCGCTGCGGATGTGGTCGTATTCCGAGAGCTGGCTTTGCAGCGCCTCCCGGATCGGGCCGCTGTGGGCCCCTTCCAGTACCTTTAAAATCCCGTCGACCCCCATGTCCGCGTTCTGGTAGATGCAGGATAAAAGCTCTTTATCATCCAAGCCGGTTACCTCCTTTAGGTTTGGTAACGGCAGTATGGGCAGTTAAAAGGCTTTTATGCAGTCAGGAAAGGGTAAAGACCCCCCAGCAGAGATACCCCGCATACAAAACCCAGAGGATATAGGGAAGGAGCAGCGCGGCCGCCGGCGCCGACGCCCGCCGGCTGAGGAAGGCCAGCAGTACCACCGCGGCCAGCAATACCGCCAGCTCCACCAGCGCCCAGCCGAACCAGGTAAGCCGGAAGAAGATAAAGGGCCAGATGCCGCTTAAAACCAGCTGGATCCAGTAAACCTGCCGCCGCAGCGGGCTGTCCCCGCTTTCACACCGGCAGAGGTAGTCGGACACCCCCATCATCAGGTAGAGCACCGTCCAGACGATGGGAAAGAGGATCCCCGGCGGCGAAAAGGGCGGTTTCGGCAGCAGCGCGTAGAGTTCCCGCATCGACCCGCCCCCCGCCAGCACCGACCCCAGGAAACCCACGCCCAGCGGAATCAAAAGGCATCGAAGCAAAAGTTTGACCCGAATCATAGCACACACCTCCGGCATCATCTGTCGGGGGTAGTATATGCCCCGGAAGGCGGTTTTATGAAAAGGCGCAGAAAGCATCCCGGAAAACAGCTGTACGCCCTCCGGCAGCGGCCCTAAAAACGGGCTTTGGGAAAAAGAGACAGCTTTTGCCGCATACCCGCGGCAGCTGGCTGAAAATGCTGTCAAACAGCCGGGAGACGCCCCGTAATTCGTCGAATGGTGTCGATTTGCACAAATATAAATGTTAATTTTTGTAGATTATGTTGCAATTTGGCCGGAGATGTGCTATAATGTAGACACAACAAAACAGGGAGGTGCCATTATGGCCATGTATGAAAAAATGTATGCGATCCTGTGTGGAGCCGTCTCCGATGCGGTCGACCTGATGGAAAACGACGAAAACCAGCGTGCAATCCAGCTGCTCAAAGAGAAGCTCTGCGAAATTGAGGAACTCTACATCGGCGAATAACCACGGGGAGAAGATACGGATACGAGCGGCGCGGCCGCGTGCCCATGCTTTTTCAGGGAAATAGGGCAATGGGCAAAGGGAAATATTTCTGAAACACGCAAAAAAGCCGGACTTTCAACAGTCTGGCTTTTGTTTTTGATATAACAATATAATATTTGTTTCGCTGCCCTTAAGGTCAGCGCAGGGATGCAAAGCATCCCATCGCAATCAGAGATTGCGACCCGCTTCGCTAAGGGTTCCCCTTG
>DVHA01000158.1 GCA_018712425.1 Candidatus Faecivivens stercoravium
GCCCGTTGCTTCGTGACTTTGGCGCCAGCGCCGATTCTGTCCGGGATTACTCCGC
Organism: Candidatus Faecivivens stercoravium; assembly: GCA_018712425.1. Taxonomy (GTDB): domain Bacteria; phylum Bacillota; class Clostridia; order Oscillospirales; family Ruminococcaceae; genus Faecivivens; species Faecivivens stercoravium. The sequence goes on from DVHA01000158.1 coordinate 56, forward strand.
GTCCCAGCTGATACCGGTGAATTTTTTAAAGCCCGCCATGCTCTTCTCGACGCTGGAAAACTGGCTCTCCATCCGGGTGTAGTCCTGCTCGAGGATGATGTATTTGGCGGCGGTGTACTGGTTGGCGGCGTCGATAATCTCCTGGATGTGCATAATGCCGGAGCCGATTTCGGTGAAGGCGGTGTTGCGGATCCGTCTCGCCTCGTTCTCCGCCTCAGCCGAGAACTTACCGCCCTTTTTGGCGTAGTCGCTGTTGCCGTCCATCCCGACTTCACCCTTCATCTCCCGTTCCTCGGGGGTAATGCCGATGGTGTTCAGCGGCGCCATCGAATCCCAGGCGAAGTCCTTCTGGTGGATCAGCTTGATACGGCTCCCCATCTTCTTCATCTGCTCGACCGGGTCGACGCCGCCCCGCATCGTCCAGAAGGTGTCCAGCTCGAAGGAGAGGTAATCGGGGTCGGTGTTCTCGGCGATCAGGTCGAGGATGGCCTTGCCGCCGAAGGTCTTATACTCGTGGTCGTGGTTGTGGTAGAGGTAGGTCATCCCCGCCTCCCGGCAGATCTTGCCCCAGCGGTTGAAGTCCTCGCACTGCCGCATCAGGTCGTCGTAGGTGGAGAACTTGCCCATCGGGTTGACGATGTTGTGGTTGCCGAGCGCCTGGTTGTAGGCGATGACCGCCTGCATGTCCGACTTCTCGAACGGGAAGACGTGGGCGCTGACCACCTTGGAACCGAACTTGTCAAACGCCGCCTTCAGGGTGGGCGCATCCACCCCGAACCCGCAGCCGGGGTCCTGGATCGCGTTGTGGTTGCAGACCTCGATGTTTTTGTAGCCCATCTGGGCGACCCGCTCGACGGTGCCGATGGGGTCATGCTCCATCTCGCCTCTGACCGAATAGAGAATCAGGCCGACTTTAATCATATTTGACCATCCTTTCCGCATGTTATTTTGCTTACTCTTATTATATCAAAAGGGAGTTTGAAAACAACCGCGGGTTTTGCGGGAAAAGTCTCATTTTTTATGGTACACCGCCGGCATAACCCCGGCAGAAAAATAAACATGGAAAAAGCCCGCACAGCTTACTAGCCATGCGGACTTTGTTGGTGGAGATGATCGGGATCGAACCGACTACCTCTTGAATGCCATTCAAGCGCTCTCCCAAGTGAGCTACACCCCCGGGTGATTTTCCGTTGTTTATCAGGCCGTGATCACCTGACGAAATGTATTATACCACAACGGAATCCAAATTGCAAGCCTTTTTTTCAAAAAAATCGAATTTTTTTGAAAAAAGTTTCGCGGGCCTTTTTCCGCCGGAAATGGGCGGAAGGCAGCCCGCTTCTTCCCTGCGGTACTGCCTTCCTTTCGGTGTTTGGAAAAGCCTGAAGAAAAAGGGTTCCGGGAACCATTTACCAATGGCGGCGGTCAGGCAAACCGGCCATCTGTGCATCTTAAATGCACTTAAATTATAACTGCTGTAAGTGCGTTTGTCAACCCGTATTTGCAAAATTTCTCAAAATCTTCGTCACAACGGTAAATAATTTAGGCTCTTTAACGATATATTTGTGAATCTTTTGTGCCCAAAAAGTGGCTTTCTGATCAAAACAATCATTTCCGGCGGGAAAACCGGGAAGAGGGTCAACCTTTGTCCAAAAAAGAATTACCGTTTGTTTACCCGAAAATGACAGAATTCCTACGGAAGATCTTGTATAATAAGACTGGCCAGGAATGGCCGCTATCACGGTTTTTTGAAAGGATGACGGAATATGCTCCCTTGTCAGAACAGTTGTAGCCAGTATTGCGCAGGGTGTCACAAAACCTGTGAGGCCTGGAAGGACTTCCTTTTGGAACAAAAGGACATCCTCGCCAGGAAAAAGGACTTCCTCCGGTTACATAACGACACCTGCTCTGTGATTATCCGGCAGTGCCGCAGTATGACGCCGTCCCGCCCCCATTACCGCTAAAAAAATCCCCCTGCGGAAGCCGCCCAAAGGTTTCCGCAGGGGATTTCTATTACCATTACAATTTAGCCTGCCGGGAGGCCTTGTCCGCCCTTTTCAGCAGGGCGGTCAGGGGGACAATTAAGACCCCCGCCGCCAGGTTCCCGAGCCCGTGGACCAGATCCCACGGGAGCCCGGCAATGATCCAGGCAACCATCCCTTTAAAGTTCAGCCCGAACATCAGCGCCTGGGCGGGCGCGTAGAGGGTGCCGAAAGCGAGGCCGTGCAGCCCGCAGACAAGCATATAGACCGGCACCGCCGCCTTTTTCGGCATATGCCGCGGGAGGAGCATCGTCACTCCCCAGAGGACCGTCCAGATATAAAGGTACGGGAGCCACCAGGCCGAAAAACCGGCGAAGAGGCCGTTCAGCAGCACATAGGTGTAAATCGGGTAGAGGGCCTTCCAACGGTAGACGAGCGTATACACCATCGTCAGCGCCCCGAGGAAGTGGACGTTCGGCGCCCACTCCATCAGCACCTTGGAGGCGTACATCAAAGCCCCCAGCATCGCGAAAACCGCGATCTCCCGGATCTCCAGCCGGGACTTACGCGTTTTCAACGCGGAATTCGTAGCTGGAACCCGCTACGATATCGGTCGAATCGACGCCGGACATCGCGTACTCGCCGTCGATATAGAAAGACCAGTACTGGCCGTCGGTGTCATAATCCTTGGTGACCCCGTCGACCGTCTTGACATAGAGGCCGTACTCGCTCTCGTCGCCCTCGATCAGCCCGACGCCCAAAAGCGCCGCGCCGACGGTGGTCTCGTCGGTGTGGACATTATAATAGGTAGAACTGCCATCGTCCAGCGTGACGATAAAAGTGAACGCCGTCTCCCCTTCGCCGATATCGGCCGCTTCGGCGGAGGCGGAGGACTCCGGCTCCGCGGAGGTTTCAGAAGAAGATTCAGAAGAGGCCTCGCTGGAAGTTCCGGAAGCCGCTTCGGAGGATTCGGCGCTGCTCTCGGAGACCGAGACAACCGAACTTTCGGAGGCGGTGGAAGCGGACGAGCTGCTGGAATCGCCCCCTGAGCAGCCGGCAATCGTGAGGGTTGCTGCCGCAGCCAGCAGGAGGATCAGTGCATTTTTCATACGGGGGAATTTGTTCATGGAAAACACTCCTTTTATTTTTTCGCCAAACAGAGGGGACACCAGCCGGTTACCCGGCGCCGGAGCGCGCGGCATCTCGTCCCTGGGAGGCAAGTCTTTCGGCTTACAGCAGATCCCCCGCCGCCTTCTCGGGGGGTAAACCCCAATGGCTTTCCGGCCGCCCTGCGGAGGCGGCTGTTGCGGGAGAAAAAGGCGCTGCTTACGGCAACGGTCTTGCGCAGGATTCCCACCTGCTTCCTTGGCCTTCAGTCTTTGGCAACGGATATTATAGCACCATAGGCGGCGGCTGTCAAATTGCCCGTTTATTGACAGAACAAACGGCCCTGCCTGTGCGTGACAGGCAGGGCCGTTTGCCAAATGCGGCAGAAACGGAGCCTTCTTATGCGCTCCGCCCGGTATAATCCCGGTCGACAGCGATCACCGCGTACATCTTCGGTTCCTGCTGCAAACGTGGGATCTTCCCGCAGATCGCCTGCCGGATTTCCCCGTCCTCCATCTTAAGGTCAAAGGGCACCAGCACGTCGAAGATCAGGTTTAGATGGGTATCCCCCGGCACCAGCCGGACGTCGTGGACGCTGCACCGCGGGTCGAGGGCCTCGGCGGCCGCCTCCGCCTGCTCCCGCAGCGACTGGAGCTCCGGGTTGTGGGTGTCGATCGGGTCGAGATGGATGGTGGCGATGCAGTGGAGCTTCTCCCCCAGCTCCCGTTCGACGTTGTCGATCATGTCGTGGAGCTTATAAAAATTGCCATCCCCCGACACCTCGGCGTGGAGGGAGACCATCACCCGCCCGGGGCCGTAATTGTGGACGATCAGGTCGTGGATGCCGAGGATATCCGGGTGGGCGGTGACCGTCTTTTCAATCTCGTCGACAAAGTCCTTTTCCGGCGGCTGGCCGAGGAGGGGGGAGATGGTGTCCTTGGCGGCGTCGAAACCGGTTTTGAGGATAAGTATCGAGACGGCAAGCCCCAGCCAGCCGTCGATCGGGATATCCCAGATCCCGCCGATGATGGTGCCCGCCAGGACCGCCGTCGTCGCGACCGCGTCGCTGCGGGAGTCGGCCGCCGTCGCCTCCATCGCCGCCGAATCGATCGCTTTGGCGAGGGTGTGGTTAAAGTGGGCCATCCAGAGCTTCACAAGGACCGACGCCGCGAGGATGACCGCCGGGAGGAGGCTGAAGGTGACCCCCTCCGGCGTAAGGATCTTCCCCACCGAACTGGTCAACAGCTCATACCCCATCATCAGGATGATAAACGAGACAATCAGCCCGGCAATATACTCAATCCGCCCATGGCCGAAGGGGTGCTCCAAATCGGGCTTCCGCCCGGCCATCCGGAAGCCGATCAGCGTCACGATCGAAGAGGCCGCGTCCGAGAGGTTGTTGAGAGCGTCGGCGGTGATGGCGATCGAGCCGGAGAGCAGGCCGGAGGCCAGCTTCCCCGCGAACAGGCAGAGGTTTAAAAAGATTCCCACCGCCCCCGACATCGTCCCGTACCCCTGCCGGACCTCCGGGGAGTGGACGTCCTCCGGGTTTTTGACAAACTTTTTTGTCAGCCATTTGATCAAGCGTAAGCCCCTCTTTCCAGTTGCGTTTATCCTCCATTTTACGGGCTTTTAGCGGGAATGTCAATAAGTAAGCGATTGTTAACTGAAATGTTTGGCAAAAGCGCATAAAAATACGCGGCCCCGCAGAGCCGCGTACAGGCTGAATTGGATTGAAAGGGTCAGTCGTAGACCCCCGCCGACAGGTACCGGTCGCCGTTATCCGGCAGCAGCGCGACGATCGTCTTCCCCGTGTTCTCCGGCTTGCCCGCCAGCTGGACCGCTGCCCAGAGGGCCGCGCCGGAGGTGATGCCGCAGAGGAGCCCCTCCGCCCGCACCAGCTCTTTCGCTGTCCGGAAGGCGTCTTCGTCCGTCACCGGGATGACCCCGTCGAGGAGGTTTCTGTCCAGCAGTTCCGGGACAAAGTTCGCCCCAATCCCCTGGAGGCCGTGGAGTCCGGCCTTCCCTTCGGTCAGGAGGGGGGAGGCGGCCGGTTCCACCCCGATCACCTGCACGGACGGGCGCTTTTCCTTTAAATAGCGTCCGGTGCCGGTGATCGTCCCGCCGGTGCCGATCCCGGCGACGAAGATATCGACCTTCCCTTCGGTGTCGTCCCAGATTTCCGGCCCGGTCGTCTCGTAATGGGCTTTCGCGTTCGCCGGGTTCTCGAACTGCCCGGCGATGATGCTGCCGGGGGCCGCCGCGTGGAGCGCTTCCGCCTTTTGGACCGCCCCGGCCATCCCCTCGGCCCCGGGGGTCAGCACCAGCTCCGCCCCGTAGGCCCGGAGCATTGCACGCCGTTCGGCGCTCATCGAGTCGGGCATCGTCAGGATGACCTTATACCCTCTTGCCGCCGCGGCCGCCGCCAGCCCGATACCGGTGTTGCCGGAGGTGGGTTCAATGATCGTCCCGCCGGGGGCCAGCAGCCCCTTCTCCTCGGCGTCCAGGATCATGTAAAGCCCCGCCCGGTCCTTGACCGACCCTGCGGGGTTGAACATTTCCAGCTTGCAGAGGACGTTTCCGTACAGCCGTTTCCCTTTCAGCAGCCGTTCGGGGCAGTAAAGCGGAGTATGCCCCACCAGCTGCTCAATCCCGGTATAGATCATGATAAAACCCCCGTTTCTGAAACTGTCGAAAAACAAGTTTTTCGACAGGGTAACATCCGGGCTGCATGCCTCCCTGCGGTCGACACTTGCCCGGATCAAGGTATTTTTTCCGCCGTACATGCCGCCGGAAAAAATGGAATTTAACTTTTGCAGCACACAGGAAGGCTGTTTTTTCTTTAATAAGACTGTTTCAACAAGCTGGTTCTTTTAGACATTGCATATGGATTCCACCGCCCTTTTGGGGAAATAGAACCCTTATCCTCTCCCCGACGCCAGCTCAAACCCTTCCTTCAGTTCGCCGATCAGCGAGAAGCACTTGCCCGTCCCGATGCCGACGCAGGAAACCGGGTCCCGGGCGACGGTGGTGCGGATGCCGGTGGCGTCCTCGATAAGCCCGTCGAGGCCCCGCAGCTGCGCCGTCCCGCCGGTCATCAGAATCCCCTCGGTGAGGATGTCCCCCGACAGCTCCGGCGGGGTCTTCGACAGCACCTGCTTGACCCCGGCTACAACCTCGTCCGCCAGCGGCCGCAGGACGTCGCAGAGTTCGGTCTGGGAGACGGTGATCTCCTCGGGGATGCCGTTGGTCAGGTTGCGCCCCCGGATCATCGCCTTGATGTCCGCTTCCGGCC
>DVHA01000159.1 GCA_018712425.1 Candidatus Faecivivens stercoravium
CGGCAGCGTCACCCTCCGGGTCTCGGACGACGGCGGGTATACGATGCTGCTGGGCTGCGCCGATATGGGCACCGGCTGCGACACCATCCTCGCCCAGATGGCGGCGGATATGTTAAACTGCCCGATTGAAAACATCGCCGTTTTAAGCGGCGATACCGACGCGTCCCCCTACGACTCCGGCTCCTACGCCTCTTCCACCACCTATATCACCGGCATGGCCTGCGTCAAATGCTGCAAGGAGCTGACCGAAAGGATCATCGCCTACGGGGCGGAGATGCTGGGCTGCAGGCCGGAAGAGGCGGAATTTGACGGGGAGTCGGTCTTGCTGACCGAAAACCCCGGGGAAAAGGTTTCGCTGCGGGAAATCAGCTACAAGGCGCAAAGCGGCTCCGGGAGAGCCCTCGAGGCCACCGCCTCCCACTCCTCCCCCACCTCGCCGCCGCCCTATATGGTCGGGGCGGCCGAAGTGGACATCGACCCCGAAACCGGGAAGCTGACCGTCGTCCGGTATGAGGCGGCGGTCGACTGCGGGACGGTGGTCAACGAAAACCTCGCCCGGGTCCAGGCGGAAGGCGGGATTTTGCAGGGGATCGGCATGGCGGTGATGGAGGACATCGTCTACGACGAAAAGGGGCGGGACATGTCCAACTCCTTCATGCAGTACCGCCTCCCGACCAAGGAGGACACCGGGCGGATCCACGTCCAGTTCTGCCCCAGCTACGAGCCGACCGGCCCCTTCGGCGCGAAATCGATCGGCGAGGTGGTCATCAACACCCCCGCCCCGGCGATCGCCAACGCCGTCTATAACGCCACCGGCCTCCGCTTCCGGGAACTGCCGATTACGGCCGAGAAAATCCTTCTGGCCCTGCGGGAAAAAGATGGGCGGTAAACTGGCGCTCATCCTGATGGCGGCCGGCGCCGGGCGGCGGTTTAACGGGGACAAGCTGGCCGCCCCTTTCCGCGGCAGGCCGCTCTGGCAGCAGGCCCTGGAAACGGCGCGTCTCGCGGCAGAGGGGAAAAACGCCCTCCTCATCCCCGTCACCCGCATCCCGGGACTTTTTAACAGCCCGGGGGTCATCCCGGTGGAAAACCTCTCCCCCGCCCTCGGCGTCTCCCATACGGTGCGGCTGGGGCTCAAAAAGGCGGCGGAACTGGGGGCGGACGGGGCGGTCTTCCTCGTCTGCGACCAGCCGCTCCTGCGCCCCGCGACCCTGACGCGGCTGATGGAGAGCCACCGGCCCGGCATGATCAGCTGCGTCCGCTCCGGCGGCGTCCCCGGCAACCCGGTCCTCTTCGACCGCGCCTTTTTCCCGGAACTGCTGGCTCTCTCGGGCGACCGGGGCGGCAAGGCGGTCATGGGGCGCCACCCGGACCGGGTCCTGTGGGTCGAAGCCGAGGCGGCGGAAGAGCTTTGGGATATCGACCGGGCAGAGGATATGCGGAAGCTGGAAGGTTTTGAGAAGGAAAAAGCGCCGGGCGAAAACGGATGACTATATGGCCACGCCTTTTGCAGTTTCCGATTTTGAACAGATGATTCTGAACAACCTGAACCATTGAAAATCCCCGCCTGCTTCTAGGAGCAGGCGGGTTCTTTTTTTGATTATTTTTTGAGTGCTGCGCACCCTTCGCTATCAGTGGCAAAACTGTGGTCAACTTCGGAAGTACGGTAACTGATCGCCTGGGAAGGGGCTCTGCCCCTTCCATTCCCGCAAGCCCTTTAAAAAGGGCTTGACCCTAAACTTCTGGTCTTCGCACGTTTCTTTGTCATTTTAACGCCAGCGCCGATTTCTACGTTTCAGCCAAACTCGTTTCCCTTACGCCCCCCCCACCGGCAGCGTCACGGTAAACACCGTCCGCCCGTCGCTGCACCGGGCCTCCAGCTTGCCGCCGTGGAGCAGGACAATCTCCCGCGCGATCGTCAGCCCCAGCCCCGACCCACCGCTCCCCCGCGACTGGTCCCGCCGGTAGAGCTTCTCAAAACACCGGGACAGCTCCTCCTCCGGCACCCTGCCGGGGTTACTGACCGAGACGATCGCCTGGTGCTTCCCGGCGCTGCCGGTCACTTCGATCGTCCCCTTTTCCCCGTAGGCGCAGGCGTTGCGGATGAGGTTCTGGAACACCCGCACCAGCTTGTCGGGGTCGGCCCGGACGGGGATTTTGTCCGGGAGGACGGTTTTCAGCCGCATCCCCGCCGCCCGCACTTCCGGCTCCGACTCATCCGCCAGCTGGTAGAGCATATAGGAGAGGTCGAGCGGCTGCAAATCCAGTTTGACCGCCCCCATCGTCAGTTTGGTGACGTCGAAAAATTCTTCGACCAGCTTCTGGAGCTGCCGGGCCTTGCGGAGGGTAATCGCGAGGAACCGCTCCCGCTCCTTTTCCCCCACCTCCCGCTCGGAGAGGAGCGACAGGTACCCCAGGACCGACGTCAGCGGCGTCCGGATGTCGTGGGCGAGGTAGAGGAGGAAGTCGCTTTTGCGCTGTTCCGCCTCCCGTTCGGCCCGGGCGGCGGCCTGGAGCTTCCCCCGCACCTGGGTCAGCCGCTCCTCCATAAACCGGAGCTCCGGCGGCATCGAAAAGGGCTTGTCCCCGCCGTCGACCAGCTGGTCGACCCCCTGCAGAATCAGGTCGAAGTAGCGGGTGAACCGGTTTAACAGCATCCAGCAGAAGATGAGGAAAAAGGCAACAAAGGCGTAAAACATCAGGTATTCGATGTTGGAACGGATGTAGCGGAAATAATAATCCTGCGCCCGTTCCCAGCTGACGTCCAAAAGACCGGCAATCGTCCCGGTGAGCCAGTTCCCGATCCGCCGGTACCCCAAAATCCGGATGGCGAAAATCGCGATTCCTGCCTTTACAAGCAGCCCCAGCATCTCCCGAAAGATTTTCAGCACCACCGGCCGGTAGGGCTTTTTGGCCCAGAACATCTCCTTAACGCCCATTTTGTCCCCCTTCCCCCAGCTTGTACCCGATTCCCCAGACGGTCCGGATATACTGACTCTCCCCCATCTTTTCCCGCAGGTGCCGGATGTGGGAGGTGATGGTGTTAGTGTTTTTATTATAATAGCTCTCGCCCCAGACGCCGAAATAGAGCTGTTCGGCGCTTAAAACCTTCCCCGGGTTCTCCATCAGCATTTTGAGGATGGTAAACTCGGTCGGGGTCAGGTTTAAGAGCCGCCCGTCCAGCGTCACCGTGTGCTGTAAGGTATCCAGCCGGAGTCCGCCGCAGCGGAGCACCCCCGTCTCCTCCTGCCGGCCGGGGTTATAGCGGGTATACCGCCGCAGCTGGGCCTGCACCCGGGCCACCAGTTCCATCGGCTGGAACGGCTTGGTCATATAATCGTCCGCCCCGGCGGACAGCCCGACGATTTTATCGGCATCAGCGTCCCGGGCGGTCAGCATAATGATCGGGAAGAGGTACCGTTCCCGCAGCTCCCGGCAGAGGGAAAAGCCGTCCCCATCGGGGAGCATGATGTCGAGGATCGCGAGGCTCACTTCCGAAAGGGGCGCTTTCCGCACATCCGCCGCCGAATAACATTTGATAACTTCGTATCCGCCGGCTGACAGGCAGGCTTCCAGCAACTCTGCAATCTCCCGTTCATCGTCGGCAACCAATATTTTTTCCACTTTGCATTCCTCCCGCAACCATTATACCACAGCGGACAGGCGGATGTTTTGAGATTTTATGGATTTGCGGGATATAGAGGTTTTGCATAGAAAATGCCACCTTAATCTTGATTATTATACGTATATATGCTATACTGAAAGTAATCAAGCGAAGGGAGGCAAACCCGTGAAACGAGCCCTTTTTCTGCTGCTTGCCATAACCGCCCTATTGGCCGGGTGCCAGGCGCCAGCA
>DVHA01000160.1 GCA_018712425.1 Candidatus Faecivivens stercoravium
TAAATGGTCACCCTATCTCCACATACGCTGAATTTGAGCTAGCTCAAATTCATGGCCTTGCATCGCAAGGCCGAAGCCCATTTAAAAAGGGCTGGACCCTAAACTTCTGATGCCGCACGTTTCTTCGTAACTTTGGCGTCAGCGCCGATTCTTACGTCCCGGCAGATAAGCGCTCAGTCGTTCCCGCTTTCGCACTGTTCGTCCAGAAAGCTCTCGATTGACCGGAGGTAGATGCCCATCGCCCGGTTGCCGCTGCGGTAGATCTCGTGCTTGGAATGGGGGATCTGGACCAGCCTCGCGTGGGGGATTTTGGAGGCGAAGGTGCGGATGGCGCCGGTGTCGACGATGTCGTCCTTCTCGGCGATGTAAAAGACGGTGGGGATCCGGATCCCTTCCGCGCCCTTTTTCCCGGTCAGCTCTCCACAGGCCTTCATCGCCTCCCGGAGCCACCGGTAGCTGGCGCCGTTGTTGCGGTAGCGGGGGTATTTCTGCCGGACGGCCGAGTACCACCTAAACCGCGCCCGGGAGGTGGCGGGGCTTGCCTCAAAGGACTCCTCGGGGTCGTAAATCTTATGAATAAAGACCATCTTCCCCCCGAGCCCCAGAAGGCAGGCCGCCTGCGCGATGCCGCCGGCCGCCCAGATCGGCAGGCCGGCCGTCTGGGCGCGGATCATCGGGGAGGTGAAGACCGCCCCCCGGAAGGCGTCCGGGTGGGCCTTGACGTAGAGGGCGCCGACCGCCCCGCCCATCGAGTGGGCGTAGAGGAAATAGGGGCCGTCCCCCTTCCCCCGCATCACCCGGTCCACCTTCCCGACCGCCTCCAGGTAATCGGAAAAGGCTTTCACGTCGGTCAGCGAGACGTCCGCCCCCTCCTTCCGGGAATAGCCGTGGCCCAGATGGTCGAAGGTCATGACGTTAAACCCCATCTGGTGGAAGTACCAGGCCATCTCGATCATCTTAAACCCGCTCTCGGTAAACCCGTGGGAGATGAGGATGCTCCCCCGGGGCTTTTCGCAGCCGTACCAGTCCCACCGGACCGGCACCCCGGCCGCCGTCTCCTCCGCGCCGCTCTGGTGGAAGGGTTTGAGCCCCGGGAGCACAGTCGTCTGGACCGCTTTTGTAAAGCCGTTTTCCGGCAGAAGGGTAAAAGGCATAAAAGGCCTCCTTTGTCGTTTGATCAAATTGCAGTTCTTTCCAATATTTTAACACATTTTCCCATTGGATTCTACTTCCTTTTGTGAACAATTGTAGTCCGCCTAATCCCTGCTGTTCAATCTCTCCTTAAAAAGTTACAAACCAGTGAAAATGTAAAGGGGAATGCGCATTGACAAAACCCGTCAGATGGGTTAAAGTTATATAAGGTAGAAAGGGCGGTTTTTCCTGTCCGCCCGCACGAAAGGAACGATGCCCATGGATATGAAACTGCTTCACCAGAAGTTCTGCAAGGAGACCTTCGGACCGACCGGCGTGATCGAAAAATTTGAACCGGTCTACGGGGAGGACTTCAACTTCGCCTACGACGTGATCGACGCGATTGCAAAAGAGGAGCCCGCCCGGCGGGCGATGGTCTGGTGCAACGTCGCCGGGGAAAAACGGACGTTTACCTTCGGGGAGATGGCGGACTACGCCTCCCGGGCGGCCCGGCTGTTTTTAGACCATGGCATCCGCCGGGGGGACCGGGTGATGCTGGTGTTAAAGCGCCATTACCAGTTCTGGCCGGCGATCCTCGGGCTGCACAAGATCGGCGCGATTGCAATCCCGGCGACCCACCTCCTCACCGCGAAGGACTACCTCTACCGGTTTGAGAGCGCCGGCGTCTCGGCGATTGTGGCTTCCGCCGAGGACGGTACCCCCGCCCACATCGAGGAGGCGATGGCATCCTACCCCGGCCTGAAAACCCGGTTCATCGTCCGGGGGGAGAAGGAAGGCTGGCTTAACTTTGACCGGCTGGCCGAAGAAACCGAGCCCCTCGCCGAACGGCTGCCGACCAAGGTCACCGACACGATGCTCCTCTACTTCACCTCCGGCACCACCGGCTACCCGAAGATGGTCTGCCACGACTTCTCCTACCCCATCGCCCACATCGTCACCGCCAAATACTGGCACAACGTCGACCCCGACGGGCTGCACCTGACGGTCTCGGAGACCGGCTGGGCCAAATCGGTCTGGGGAAAGCTGTACGGCCAGTGGTTCTTAGCCGCCGGGATCTTTGTCTACGACTTTGACAAATTCATCCCCGCCGACCTTCTCGAGAAGATCGAGGAGTATAAGCTCACCACCTTCTGCGCGCCCCCCACCATCTACCGCTTCCTCATCAAGGAAGGGCTGGAGCGGTACGACCTCTCCTCCCTCAAATACGTCACGACCGCCGGCGAGGCCTTAAACCCCGAGGTCTTCAAGCAGTTTGAGCAGAAGACCGGCCTCCGGATCCACGAGGCCTACGGCCAGACCGAGACCACCGTCCTGATGGGCAACTTTGTCGGCGCGCCGGTCGAGAAGGTCGGGTCGCTGGGCAAGGCGGGGCCCCTCTACGACGTCGACATCGTCGGGGAGGACGGACAGCCGCTGCCCCCCGGCGAGGTGGGCGAGATTGTCGTCCGGACACCGGACGGCGTCCACCCGATCGGCATGTTCCAGAAATACTACGAAGGGGGCGGGGAAAACGCCGCCCGGACCGAGGACGTCTGGCACGACGGGCTCTACCACACCTGCGACACCGCCTGGAAGGACGAGGACGGGTTTTTCTGGTATGTCGGCCGGACTGACGACGTTATCAAGTCTTCGGGCTACCGGATTGGGCCGTTTGAAATCGAAAGCGTCTTAATGGAGCGGCCGGAGGTGCTGGAATGCGGCGTCTCGGGCGTCCCCGACCCCATCCGCGGGCAGGTCGTCAAGGCGACGATCGTCCTGGCGAAGGGGTATGAGCCGTCGGACGAACTGGCAAAGGAAATCCAGAACTACGTCAAGAAACAGACCGCTCCCTATAAATACCCCCGGATCGTCGAGTTTGTCGACGAGCTGCCCAAAACCATCTCCGGCAAAATCCGCCGGGTCGAGCTGCGGCAGACCGGGAAGACGAAGGTTGAATGATATATGCCCTTTTGGGGCATATGATATGCCTTCGGCATGATATACGGCCCTGCGTGCCGTATGATATCCGCCCTTTCAGGGCGGATGAAGGTACGCTTCGCTCATTTAAAACGCTGTCCGGAAAGGCTGTGCGGAGATAGGCCGCCTGCCTTTCCCGCGGAGGTGGCGCTTATGGAAAGAATCCGAAGCTTGGGGCGGTACCAGAAGGGGATTTTAATCCTGATGGCGGCGATGATTCTGCTGTTTACCGCCCTTTACCCCATCGTCCTCTCCCGGGAGGGTTTCCTCTACCGGGACGCCCTCTTGATTCCCAGTGAAGAGGGCGGGAATACAGTCTATGCCGGCAAAATAGAGGGGCAGCCGGCCAGCTTTACCCTCTATGATGACCGTTCGGTTCAGTTCCGGTACGGCGATTCGGTCTACGGCCCCTATACCGCTAAAGAAGCCCCCGACGCCCTTCAGAACCTCGACCTGGGGGACGGGGCGGTGGGAGTGGAACTCCGCTGCGGAGAGGAGCTTGTCTTCCGGGGCGGGGTACTCCGCCAGGGGGACGGGCTGATGCTGTTTGCCGAGGACGGCAGCGTCTACACCGATATCGGCATCATGACCAGCGGCGGCTTTATCTTTAACGAAGAGGGCGAGGTCATCGACCCAAATGAACCTTCCGTCTCTGACATCCTCATGGTGATGGCCGGGCCGCCGCTGACCCATAAAGGCAGCTGGCTCGGGTGGGTGATGGGTGTCATCGCCTGCATCCTCACGGCCGTGGACATCCTGTTCGCCGACGAGCTGTTCCGGCTGCATATGGCCTTCCACATCTCCCGCGCCGAGGACGCGGAACCCTCCGACTGGGAGATCGCCGGGCGGTATATCGGCTGGACGGTGCTGCCGGCCATAGCTCTCGTCCTCTTTATCATCGGCCTGCAATAAAAGCTTTCCGGAAAGATTGGCGGAAAAATTCCGCACTCTCTTTCCGGAAAGCTTTTTTAATCGTCCCGAAGGGACACCATCATCTGCCCCCCGGGCAGATATCATACGGCCCGCAGGGCCGTATATCATGCCGCAGGCATATCATCTGACCCGCAGGGTCAGATATCATTCATCCTATCCACCACTGCACCCGGCTTTACCGTCAGTTCCGTCCAGGCCGGTTTAAACCCGCTGTCGATGGCGTTGCGGGCGGAGGCGATGTTGCTCCAGGCGCAGCAGTAAAAAGGCGCCTTCCCCCGCTTTAAAATCTCAAGCGCCAACCGGCTGGTGAGGGCGGCGGCGATCCCCTGCCGCCGGTATTCCGGGAGGACGTCCACCCCGATCTGCCACATGCTGCCGCAGTCGGCCGAACATCCGGCGAGGCCGACGAGCCTGTCCCCATCATAGGCCCCGGCCCCCAGCACATCCAGCTCCGCCCGGTCTTTGCAGAGGGCGTTGGACCACTCGGGGGTGTAGAGGGGCTTAAAGTCCGGCTGTTCCAATATCCGGACTTCATACCGGCAGGGCTTCTCCTCCAGCTTCCGCAGATCCGGCAGCCAGTACTCCGCCATAAAGCAGACCCGCATCCCGTAGGGACTAAACCCGTCGTTTAAGACATGGAGGTTCGGGGTCTCGAAGCAGTGGAAGGCAGTAAACCGGTCGATATACCCCCGCACCAGCCCTTTGTATTCCGGCAGCACCGACGCGACGATGTTCCCGCCGTAGGAGACGAGGTCGCAGATAAACGGCAGCTCCAGATACCGCCGGGCGGCCGGGTTCGCCGCCGAATGCACGACCACGTTTTCCTTCCGGCTAAAGTCCTCCGGCCGGCAGTTTAAGTCGATGGCCGACTGCTCCAAGGCAATCCGCAAAATTTCCCGGTTGTCCATTTACCTTCCCTCTTTCTCCTCAAAATGCCGCAGGATGGCCTCCGCCGTCTCCTCGGGGGTCAGCGCCCCGTTGTCCAGCCAGAAGCCCTCCCGGGGCGTCGATTCCATAAACCCCTGCCAGAGGCTCCCGACCGCAAACCCGGTGTAGCCGGTCTTGGCCCGCGCCCGCTCCCGCGCTTCCACCACCCTGACGGGCGGGCAGAGCACCACCGCCCGCAGCGGCAGCCCCTTAAACCGTTCCAGCATCCGCGGCCATTCTTCGCCGTAGTAGTTATCCTGCAAAACGACGGTAAACCCCGCTTCCCAATACCGCCTGGCCGCTCCGGCGGCGAGTTCGTACCGGAGATGCAGCTGCCGGACCGCCTCGTCGGACGGGTTTTCCGCCATCTCCTCCCGGCCGGACACGATCATCTTCCGGAAGATGTCCCCCCGCAGGTGGACCGCCCGGAGGTATTTTCTCGCCAGAAGCTCGGCGGTGGTGGATTTTCCCGACGCCATCACGCCGGTGATCAGGTAGATTTTCGGTTCCATTCTATGCCTTCTTTCCAATTTCCGGCGGCCCACTTAGCGCAGCCCGCCCACCATCTCATGCCCGACGACCGTCCCGGTCAGCGCAAGGATAAACCCCAGCACCCCCCCCAGCATCACAAGGCCGCAGAGAACAGCCCCGGCCCGCCGCCCCTTTCTCAGCAGGAGCACCCCGGCAATACCGGCAAGAACCGCCGCCGGTATGCCGGCCAGGAGCAGGATGTTATAGAGAATCTGCGGAATGATCATGGCACGCGCCTCCTTTAAACCGTCTCCACCGCCCCACCGGTCTTCTCCCCGATCAGCGCCGCGAATTCTTCCGGCGTCCCGCCCGTAAGCGAACGGAGGTCGTAAACCTGGGCGTGGTTTTTGTCGAATAGGAAGACGAAATAGTCCCCCGTCTGGACAGCCTTCCGGATACTCGCATAGTTCCAGCGGGTCTGGCCGACGGCGTTTTCGGTAGTGAAGCC
>DVHA01000161.1 GCA_018712425.1 Candidatus Faecivivens stercoravium
AAGCTCACCCACGACCAGATCGCCCGGTATATGGGTTCCGCCCGGGAGGTCGTCTCCCGGATGCTGCGGTACTTTACCTCAGAAGGGATTGTGCGGGTCAGCCGCGGGACGGTCGAGGTTATCGACAAAAAGAAACTGCGCTCGCTGGCGGGAAGGGAAAAATAAAATCTTTCCCCCTTCATTCCATAACAAAAAGCCCCGGTTTCCCGGGGCGCAGCTCGTCGAAAAAGTCCCATTGACAGAGGAAAGATAACTTTTCGATGCGCTGTAAAATTTAAATCACATTTTTTCCGGCGGCATGTACGGCGGAAAAAATACCTTGATCCGGCGGGGTGTCGACCGCAGGGAGGCATGCAGTCCGGATGTTATCCTGTCGAAAAACTCGTTTTTCGACAGTCTCAAGCCCCGGTTTCCCGGGGCCTGTGATGAAACTTACGAGATCAGCGCGAGGATATCCGCCTTCGGGCGGGCGCCAACCGCCTGCTCCACGACCTTGCCGCCTTCAACGACGGCCAGTGTCGGGATGCTCATGACGCCGAACGCCTGGGCCAGTTCCGGCTGTTCGTCGACGTTGACCTTGCAGATCTTGACGGCGTCCTGTTCACCGGCGATTTCGTCGATGATCGGGGAGACCATCCGGCAGGGGCCGCACCAGCTGGCCCAGAAATCGATGAGGACTTTTTTATCCGACTGAAGGACCTCGGTTTCGAAGTTTTCTTTGGTAACGTGGATAACTGCCATGGAAAACCATCCTTTCTCACTGATAATCCGGTGAATCCCGGATATAGAATCTGTTTTTCTGATGGTTATAGTATACCGCACAGCCGCCCCTTTTTCCGTGACAAAGTCACCGATGGAGAGGAAAAATTGTGGTAGACTATAGACATAAATCAAATTCCCTATATCAAAGGAGGTACATCCAAATGAAAGAATTAAAAGGCACCAAAACCGAACAGAACCTGATGGAAGCGTTCGCCGGCGAATGCCAGGCCCGCACCAAGTACACCTACTACGCCTCCCAGGCGAAGAAGGACGGCTATGTCCAGATCGCCTCCCTCTTTGAAGAGACCGCCAACAACGAGAAGGAGCACGCGAAAATCTGGTTCAAGCTGCTCCACGACGGGATGCCTTCCACCCCCGAAAACCTCGTCGACGCCGCCAACGGCGAAAACTACGAATGGACCGATATGTACGACCGGATGGCGAAGGAAGCGGAGGAAGAAGGCTTCACCAAAATCGCCGCCCTCTTCAAGATGGTCGGCGCGATCGAAAAGGAACATGAAGAGCGCTACCGCAAGCTGCTCGCCAACATCGAGGGCGGGCTAGTCTTCTCCCGCGACGGGGATATGATCTGGCAGTGCGCCAACTGCGGCCACATTGTCGTCGGCAAAAAGGCCCCCGAAATCTGCCCGGTCTGCTCGCATCCGCAGTCCTATTTCCAGATTAAGGCGGAAAATTACTAATACCTTGTAAGTCAAAAAGGCCGTCCCGATGGTAAATCGGGGCGGCCTTCAGTTTGTCTAAAAGTCTTTTTTGAGTATTTTTTGAGTGCTGCGCACCCTTCGTTATCAGTGCCAAAGCTGTGGTCAGCTTCGGAAGTACGGAAAGTGGGCGCCTGGGAAGGGGCTCTGCCCCTTCCATTCCCGCAAACCCTTTAAAAAGGGTTTGATCCTAAACTTCTGATCGTCACCCGTTTCTTTGTCACTTTAACGTCAGCACCGATTCTTATGTTTCCGAAAAACTTGTTTTTCGACAGTCAGAAGGCCGTCCCGATGGTAAATCGGGGCGGCCTTTTCGCATTGGCACGCTTTTTGCCGGGCGCAGCCCGGGAAAATGCCTGCAAGATAAATATTAACGAATATTAGTCCTGGAGGGCGGGGTCTTCCGCCGTGGAGAGGTAGTACTGCCAGCCGGTATTGAGGCAGACTGCGGCGAGGTTCTCGCCGTACCCGGCCCCCGCGTCCATACAGATATGGTCGCCCTTCACACTTGTAACAATCTTCCCGCGGTACTGTTCGCCGATCAGGAAGGTCGGGGTATGACCGGTGACGAGGATTTTGCCGGGGAAGGGGTTTTCCTCCGGGAGGGAATGGCTAAAGAGGAAGTCTTCCGGATGGTAGGCGGAAGGCTCCCAGCCCCCTTCGTCCGGGGCGGCATGCATCAGGAGGTAATCCTTCCCGCCGGCGCGGACCTCCTCGTAGAGGGAAAATTCGGCGAGGTATTCCAGCACCTGCGCCCGCTCCGCGGAGGTGAGGCGCCGGTAGGCGTCGATGGTGACGGCGCCGGAGTCGGAGACCCACTTGGCGAGCCGACGCTTTAAGGCGGGGCTGGGCGGGGTCTCGGGGGCCTTGGCGGCATCGGCCAGCGAGGCCAGCGAAATCGCTGCCATATACTCGTGGTTGCCGAGCAGGGGGATGACGTTCGGGCGCATCATCATGTCCATCAGCACTTTGATGCCGTCCTTCCCCCGGTCGATGACGTCGCCGAGGATATAGAGGGTATCGGACTCCCGCAGCCCGATCTTCTCAAGCATCTTCAGGTAGGTTTGATAGCAGCCGTGGATATCGGACATGACGTAGATCATCGGTAAACTCCCTTTCCCGCGCCGGTGCGCGTCGTTCTGTTAAGTTTATTGTAGCATATTCAGCGGGAAGTCTCAAGATGGGAAACAGAAAAATCTCTAAAAATATTTTTAAGCGGAGGAAAAAGATGGGCAGAGTGTGGAAAACCGCATTGACCCGGCCCGAAAACTCTGATAAAATAAAGATAGAAAGGCGGTGGTGGGATGAAAAAATGGCGGATGATATGGGGCGCTGTTATTTTGGCGGGGATGCTTGGCGGATGCCAGGCGAAAGAACTGCCGGAAGACCCTTTGGATATGGTTGAAAAGTGGTTTGGAAAGTCTGAAAGCCGGGTTGTCCATACTTTCGGGCTGGATGAGGAAGGGTGGACTACGAAAGAAGGGGGACAAAAGCAGGGGTTTTCCGACCGCATAGAAGAATATTCGTTCAGGGTCTATCAGCGGACGGCTGAACTGGAAGGCGGCGGAACAGTGGAGGCTTCCATCCGTTTTGTTGAAGACAGAGGGATGGATCTTATAATTTACGACGGCCGGGATATCCCCACCAGCCGGGAAAGTTTTTATACCGACGTCATGGCGTTTTATGAACGGAGCGTCGATCTATTCGGGGAACCGGCAATTTCAACCGAGGAAAAAGAAGAATCCCGTCAGCAGTATGATTCTGTATTCCCGTATGCCATAACAATGGTCCTTCCGATGCAGACCGAAGGGCTTGACTGGACGGATTACGGGGATATTGATTCTTTTTATCAGATAACTTCGTCTCAATATCAAAAAAACGACGGCCAACCGGCCGCTTACCAGCTCAGGAGCTTCTGGTGGGATGCATCGGACGAGATGCCTTTTACCGAAGTCGGCATTCGGATTGATTACCACAATCCGGACAGTGAGAATATGACCTTCGATTATTACTTCACCTGCTGCTCCAGCATCATCTACTGGGACGTGTATCAGGATAAAATGCGCATCAGGGAGGAAGCCGGTCATGAAACAAATGCGGAATAGGAAACTTTGGATTCTCCCCTGCCTTGCGGGGGTTCTGCTGCTCGGCGGGTGCAGTTCTTCTGGCATACCGATGGCGGGCCTGGAACTGTACGACCGCTATTTTGGACAGCCGGAAGAAAAAGTCGCGGAAGAGTATAATCTCGGCTGGGACTGGACACGGGAGGAATCGGCCGGCAGAGACTTTCAAGACAACGACTATCAGGCCGTCACTTACACCTGGACGGTAAACCCCGACGGCGGCGGAAGTGTGACGATTGAACTGGTTTTTGTCGAGGAGTTCGGCCTTGTCGGAATCCACTACCAGGCGGGCGCTGTTCCGACCGACCGGGAAACTTTTTTTGAAAACGCAATGGCGCTCTACAATTGGTGTGAAGACCGCTTTGGGGAACCGGGGCTGGCGACGGAACAGGATAAGGCAGAATTCGAACGGTATCTGGCCGCCATTTGGAGCCCGAACGGGATGTATGGCATGCCGCAGAGTGAAGGGCTGGACTGGACGGCCTATGGGGAGGATGTAGAAAGCTTTTTTGAAAATACTTATGAGGATACTTTCTTCGGCTGCTTAAACGAATACGGGAAATCTTCGCTAACCACCATCTGGTGGGGAACAGAAGAAAAATTTCCGGGGACAAACGTCGAACTAAAGGCCGAATGTATCAACCCTTATAACAACGACACCAACGCCAACTATGAAATCACCTTCAGGCGGGACGTGACCGACTGGCCAGAAAAAGACTAACCCCACCTCCCCCGCCCTCATCCCCTTTACCCCCTTAAAAAGTCAATGCGCAGTTTCCACAAAGGGACCACGCTCCCCTTTGTGGGAAAGGCTGAAAAGCTGTTTATTTATACCTTATCTATAATAAGCTATTGAATTCCGGCGGGAAATCGTGTAAAATGAAAACATACGGCAATGGAAGAAACTTCCGAAACCGCCCGTATCCATCAACCGTGAATGGAGGATCAGCAAAATGTTTGATTACAGAGCAAAACCCTTTAACCTGGATGACGAGGACGTCGCCTGGGTGGAAAAGACCTTCTCCGAAATGACCGAGGACGAGAAGATCCAATCCCTCTTCTTCCCCTGCATGCGCAACTACGACGAAGCGTCGATCGACGAGCTGCTGGATACCCTGCACCCCTGCGGCGTCATGTACCGGCCCTGCTCCGCTGAGGAAGCGGTCAACGCCACCAATATGTTCCGCAAAAAGTGCAAGATCCCGATGCTGATCGCCGCGAACCTCGAAAAGGGCGGCAACGGCATCGTCAACGAGGGCACCCTCATCGGCGCGCCGCTCCAGATCGCCGCGACCGACAATGTCGAAAACGCCAGACGCCTCGGCATCCTCTGCGCCCGCGAGGGCAAAGCGGTCGGCGCGAACTACGCTTTCGCCCCGATCATCGACATCGACTATAACTTTAGAAACCCCATCACCAACACCCGTACCTTCGGTTCCGACCCCGCCCGGGTCGCCGCCTTCGGCGCCGCTTACACCGAAGAGTGCCAGAAGCTGGGGGTTTGCGTCTCGATCAAGCACTTCCCCGGCGACGGCCGCGACGAGCGCGACCAGCACCTGGTCACCTCGATCAACGATATGTCCTGCGAAGACTGGATGGCCACCTACGGCAACAACTACAAGGCTTCGATCGACAAAGGGGCCCTCACCGTCATGGTCGGCCATATCATGCAGCCCGCCTGGCAGAAACGGATTAACCCCGACCTGAAGGACGAGGATATCATGCCCGCGACCCTGTCGCCCGAACTGATCGGGCCGGAAGGGCTCCTGCGGAAATACCTCGGCTTCAACGGCGTTATCTGCACCGACGCCACCACAATGGCCGGCTTCACCATCCCGATGGACAGAAGCAAATCCGTCCCCTACTCGATCGCCTGCGGCGCCGATATCTTCCTGTTCAACAAGAACATGGAAGAAGACCTCGAGTATATGCGCAAGGGCGTTGCCGACGGCGTCATCACCAAAGAGCGCCTCGACGAAGCGGTTAAGCGCGTCCTCGCCCTCAAGGCTGCCCTCAAGCTCTATAAGCAGACCGAAGACCTGAAGGTGGAAGATGCCCTCGCGGTCCTGGGCTGTGAAGAACACCAGCAGTGGGCGAAGGAAGTCGCCGACCAGGCGGTCACCCTCGTCAAAGAGGAAAAGGGCGTCCTCCCGCTCGACCCAGTCCACAAGAAGAGAGTCCTCTACTGCCCGATCGAATCCGAACAGGGTGTTTCTTACTCGGTCAAGGCTGGCGTCTGCGACCACTTCAAACAGCTGCTGGAGAAGGAAGGCTTTGAAGTCACAACCTTTGTCCCCGCACCGATGTTTGAAGGCAAGACCCCCCGTCAGGACGAGGTCACCAAGGGCTATGACTACATCATCTACCTGGCCAATATGTCCACCAAGTCCAACCAGACCACCGTCCGCATCGAGTGGCAGCAGCCGATGGGCGCCAACTGCCCCCATTATGTCAACTCGGTCCCGACCATCTTCATCTCGGTCGAGAACCCCTACCACCTGCTGGACGTGCCGCGTGTCAAGACCTTCATCAACGCCTACAACTCCAACGACTATGTCCTGGATGCGATTATCGACAAGATCATGGGCAGAAGCGAGTTCAAGGGCAAAAACCCGGTCGACCCCTTCTGCGGCAAGTGGGACACCAGACTCTAATCGGCGAACCGCGCCGCTGATGCGCCGCATTTCGCCGGGATAAGAGTTTGTTTGCCGGGCTGCGCCCGGCAAACAAACGATAACGAATCGCACCGGGTTTTACCCGGTAAAGGGAAAGGCTCGCGGAAACGCGGGCCTTTTCTGGTGATTTTTCAAAGCTCTTTGTTGCTGCGCACATTTCATTTTGTCTGTAATTTTAGCGTCAACGTCGACTGCTACGTTTGTAGAGGAGGTACAACTGAATGGACAAGAATAAAGTGTACTCCGTGTCTCAAGAATGCGAAACCCACGTCTGGAGGAAATCGCCCCCTTCAATCTTTCTCATTTTCCTTTCCGCCTTTACTGTCCTGTTCCTGCTAGGCTGTGGGCTTCTGGCCTGTATAAACTATCTACGGACTTTTTTGACGAACAGTAGAGTCCAGTCTGACAAAAAATAAACATTTTTCCCTATCTTTACTGAAAACCCCTTGCCTTTTTCTGTAAAAACCGGTATAATTATCTTATACGGAAGCGGTTTCCAAAACCGCCTGTCTGCGTATTAAAAATTTAGCGTAAAGGAATGGTTCCCATGAAACAGAAAGCAGTTATCTTCGACCTCGACGGTGTCATCTGCTTCACCGACAAATACCACTACCAGGCCTGGAAGGCGCTGGCGGACGAGCTGGGCATCTACTTCGACGAAACGATCAACAACCGCCTCCGCGGCGTCTCGAGGATGGCCTCCTTCGAGATCATCCTCGAGCGCTACAACGGCGAACCGATGACCCAGGAACAGA
This sequence comes from Candidatus Faecivivens stercoravium, assembly GCA_018712425.1. Classification (GTDB taxonomy): domain Bacteria; phylum Bacillota; class Clostridia; order Oscillospirales; family Ruminococcaceae; genus Faecivivens; species Faecivivens stercoravium. The sequence continues at coordinate 7,035 of DVHA01000161.1, forward strand.
AGGAAGCCTGCTGCGAAAAGAAGAACACCCTCTACCGCGAACTGCTCAAAAACATGTCCCCCGCCGACCTGTCGGACGAAGTCAAATCGACGCTCGACGAGCTGCGGGCGAGAGGGATTAAGCTGGCGATCGGCTCCTCCTCCAAGAACACCCCCTTCATCCTCGGGCAGCTGGGGCTGGGCGACTACTTTGACGCGGTCTCCGACGGCAACAACATCACCCACTCCAAACCCCATCCGGAAGTCTTCCTGAAGGCTGCCGAGTTCCTCGGGATCGATCCCAAAGACTGCCTGGTCGTCGAAGACGCCGAGGCGGGCCTCGACGCGGCAATTGCCGGCGGGATGGAATGCGCGGCGATTGGCGACGCGGTCAAGTGCGGCAAGGGGACTTACAACCTCTCGACCTTCTCTGACCTGCTGAAAATCTAAATCTTATAATAAAACGCGCCCTTCCCCTGATGGGAGGGGCGTTTTTTGCCCGGGGGGCCTGTGCCCCCGAAAAAATCCCATTAAGGAGATGAACCGATGTTTACAAAAAAACTCCTGCTCGATATGGACACCGGCGTCGACGACGCGCTGGCCATCGCCTACGCCGTCGGCTGCGGCGCGGAAATCGCGGGGATAACCTGCGGATTCGGGAACGTAGAGACCGCCGAAGCGGTGCGGAATACCCTCGACCTCCTCTCCCTCCTCGGGCGGCCGGAGGTACCCGTCTTTGCGGGGGACGCGGGGCCGGACGGGCAGCCTTTCCGGGTGTCGGAAGCCTGCCGGAAAATCCACGGGGAGAACGGCATCGGGAACGTCTCCCTCCCCCACCATGGCAAGCCCTCCCTCCTCCCCGCCCACCGGTTTATCCTCGACGCCGCCCGGAAAGAGGGGGATGCCCTCGTCATCGTCTGCACCGGGACGCTTCACAACCTCGCCCGGGCCATCCTCGAAGACCGGGAGGCGGTGGCAAAAGCCCATTCGATCGTCTTTATGGGCGGGGCGCTGACCGTCGCGGGGAACGTCACCCCCTACGCCGAAGCGAATATCGCAAACGACCCGGAAGCGGCGAAGATTGTCCTCGAAAGCGGGCTGCCGATGACGATGGTGGGGTTGGACGTCACCCTCAAGCACCGGCTGACCCGGGAGACCGCCGGCCGCTGGGCGGACTGCGGCCATGTGGGGGGAATCTTCTCGGAAATCGCCGGATACTATATCGACAACGAGTCCGACCGGGGGAGCTGCGCCCTCCACGACCCGCTGGCGGTCGCGGCGGCGATTGAGCCGGGGCTGCTCGTTACCCATCCCTTTGCAATGACCGCCATCACCGATGGCGAAGCCGCCGGGCGGACGGTTGCCCGCTCTTACCCGGAGGAATGCCGGGTCAAAAACGTCCGGGCGGCGCTGGAAAGCGACCCCGGGTTTTCCGGCAGGCTGGACCAGGTGCTGCGGGGGCTGTTTAAAACCCTCGGCTGACAGGAAAGTGAGGAAGATGAAGATGGACAAGAAACCCCAGTCCTACCGCCCGACCCACAACGTCGTGGTCATCGGACACCGTAACCCCGATACCGACTCGATCTGCTCGGCAATCGCCTATTCCTATCTGAAAAACCATTCCTCCGACCTTGACACCGAAGCCCGCCGGGCGGGGGAGTTAAACCAGGAAACTGCCTTTGTCCTCAAATACTTCGGGGTGCCGGTGCCGCGGCTCTGCACCGACGTAAGCCCCCAGGTGCAGGATCTGGAATTCCGGCAGATCCCCGGCATCTCCGAGACGACCAGCGTCCATAAGACCTGGGAGCTGATGCGGAAGGACAACATTGACACCCTCCCGGTCGTCTCGAAAAACGGCCAGCTGATGAGCATCGTCACCCTGACCGACGTCTCCGACGCCTGCATGGACGTCCTTGACACCCGTATCCTCGCCGACAGCCGCACCCCCTACCGCAACATCCTCGAGGTGCTGGACGGGGAGATGCTGGTGGGCGACCCGGACGGCTGCGTCGAAAAGGGGAAGCTCGGCCTCGCCGCCGGCAACCCTGAGGCGATGGAGAGCTTTCTGGAGCCGGGGGATATGGTCATCCTCTCCAGCCGGTACGAGTTCCAATTCTGCGCGCTGGAAATGGGGGCGGGCTGCCTGATCGTCTGCTCGGACGCCGAGATGAAGGTCCCAAAAACCATTATGAAGCTGGCGGAGGAGCGGGGCTGCACCGTCATCGTCACCCCGAAGGACTTTTACACCACCGCCCGCCTGCTGTCGCTGGCCTCCCCCGTCTCCCACTACATGCGGCTCAAAGACAACATCATCACCTTTACCCTCAACACCCTTCTGGACGACGCCCAGAAGGTGATGGCGAGGGTCCGGTACCACTACTTCCCGGTCATCACAAGAGGCGGGAAGTACGTCGGGCTGCTCTCCCGCCGGAACCTCTTAAACCTCAAGCGGCGGCAGGTGATCCTCGTCGACCATAACGAAAAGACCCAGGCTGTCGAAGGGTATGAAAACGCCGAAATCCTTGAGATCATCGACCACCACCGGATCGGGTCGATGGAGACCCCGGCGCCGGTCTACTTCCGCAACGTCCCGGTCGGCTGCACCGCGACAATCGTCACCCAGATGTTCCACGAGAACATGGTCGAAATCCCCCGGGAGATCGCCGGGCTGCTTTTAAGCGCCATCCTCTCGGACACGCTGATGTTCCGCTCCCCCACCTCGACGCCGGTGGACGAGAAGGCGGCCGGGGAACTGGCAAAAATCGCCGGGGTGGAAATCGAGGAATATGCCTCTAAAATGTTCGAAGCCGGCGGCAACGTCAAGGGGAAGACCCCCCAGGAAATCTTCCTCCAGGACTTCAAGGTCTTTAAGGCGGGGGACACCCGCTATGGCATCGGCCAGGGGAGCTATATGAGCATGCGGAACCTGGATGCCGCCAAGGAGCTCCTCCTCCCCTACCTCCCCGAGGCGGCCCGCAGCCAGGGGCTGTCGGACGTCTTTTATATGCTGACCAGCGTCCGGGACGAGACCACCTACATGATCTATGACGGCGAGCACGCCGAAGCGGTCCTCCGCACCGCCTTCCCCGGCTGCAAGCTGGAAGGGGACGCCGCCGTCCTCCCCGGTGTCGTCAGCCGGAAAAAGCAGGTTTTGCCGGCGATTTCGGGGGCATTTTCGCAGATTTGATTCCATTATACGCAAAAAGTTCCCCCTGCCTGGTTCCGACCAGACAGGGGGAGCTTTCGTTTTATTTCTTCTTTCCGGTGCCGAACAGCCGCTTGACCTTCCCGGCGGCCTCGCCGATCCGGACGAGCGGGTCCTTGCCGGGTTCGCGGGGCTGGGGTGCGGGCCGCACCGGCGTCCGCCAGGGCGCGTCGGTGTTCCCGCTGTAAACGGGGGCCTGGGGCTGCTGGAAGGGGTTCCCGTCCGGCTGGGGGGACGGGATGGACGGCTGGACCGTCAGGGTGGGGACGGGGATCTCGCCGGTACCGCCGGACAGGCCGGGGGTATAGCCGATATCGGGTTCCGCCGCCGGTTCGAAAACCGGCTCAGCCCCCGGGGCGGCCTGCAAAAGCGGCATCCGCACCGTCGCCTTAAAGAGGTCGCCGTCAATCGAGAGTTCGAGCCGCCCGTGCTGCAATTCCATCAGGCTCTTGGCAATCGAAAGCCCAAGCCCCGACCCTTCGGTCGAACGGGAGGCGTCCCCGCGGACAAACCGCTCCATCAGCTCGTCGGGGGAGACTTTCAGCCGGTCGCGGGAGATGTTCCGGAGGGTCAGCATTGCCTCCCCCTCCCTCTTTTCCAGGTCGACATAGACCCGGGTGCCGGAAAGGGCGTACTTTGTGATGTTGCCGAGAAGGTTATCCAGCACCCGCCAGATTCTTCTCGAATCGGCCAGCACCATGACCGGCTCTTCCGGCGCGGAGGTGACCAGTTCAAGCCCCTTCTGCTCCATCCGCTCCTGGTATTCCCCGGCGGCCTGTTCCAGCAGCACCCCCAGTTCGCAGGGCTGGAGGTCGACCGAGAGGTTGCCGGTGGAGGCCTTGGACGCTTCGACCAGGTCCTCAATCAGCTTGCGGAGGCGGGAGGACTGCCGCTGGAGCGCCTCGATATAGCTCTTCATCCGCTCATTTTCCGGCTTTTCCTTGCTTAAGAGGTCGACGTAGTTGACGATCGAGGTGAGGGGGGTCTTGATGTCGTGGGAGACGTTGGTGATAAGCTCGGTCTTCATCCGCTCCGAGCGCATCTTCTGGTCGAGGGCGTGGCTCAAGCCGTCCCGGATGGCATTCAGGTCCTCGGCGTGGCCCTTAAAGGGGCCCAGCATCCCGGCGGTGTCCACCTGGTAGTCAAGCTCGCCCTTCGCCATCCGCCCGGCGGCGTCCTGAAGGCGGCGCATCTGGGCGACGACGACGATTGCCGCCAACACCACCGCGATGTTGTAGACGAGCCAAAAGACAAAGGATAAAAAGGAACCGTTTCCATACACAAGGATCGTGAAAAAGAACTCGCCGAACAGGATGCCCACCGTAATGGCAAGCCCCTGCCAGGTCAGCGGCAGCGAACCGACCATCCGGCCGGCGCTGCGGAAGGTACCGGAGAAAAACCGGCTGATAAACCGCCCGCACCAGGCGCAGAACTTCCAGATGAGGGAATTCCGCCACCATTTGCGGGTCTTAAAGCGCACTGCGCAGCTGCAAAGGATCATTTCACTCACCAGTACCAATCCGAGGATCGAGAGCAGTTCAAGGAACATACAGAAAAGGACGTCTCCGGTCGCGTACCCGCTGACCAGGCCCGCCATCTCCAACGCCATCCCCAGGAGAAGCAGCCAGACAAACCCGAAGAGCAGGATATAGAGGTCGAAGGGGATCCGCTCCTGCCAGCCGGGGAAGACCTCCTCGCTGCCCGGCTTCCGGCCGCAGCCGGCAAACAGCGCCGCGTGGACAAAAACGGTCAGGATGACCCCGGCAATCGAGATGAAAATCAGCGGGAACCGGAGCCGGTAGAGGAAATAATAGAGTTCCCCGGCAAAATAGAGGACGTCGCGGGCCTCCATCGGCGAAGCGACCCCCAGTTCCATCACGGCCGAATGGGAGGTGTACATCCGCATGTCAAACCCCGACCAGTCGGCTTCCCAGGGGAAGTCGTAGATGGTGGACGCGACCCGCACGCCGGTTTCGTTGTCGGTGAGGTAGTAGTAATACCGCGGTTCCATCCCCGCCGGGGTTTCTTCCTCGGGGTCGTAATTGGTATAGACGTTCCCTTCCTCGTCGGTGATCCGGACCCGGAGGTTGGTGTACTGGGGGTTATAGGTCTGCCGGAGTTTCATCTCCCCGCCGGCGATATAGATATCCCCCACCGTATAGTCGGAGGCGCTGACGATCATCTGGGCCATCTCCGACTCGCCGAAGTTGGGGTTCCCGGCCACATAAAAGGACTGGGTCGAGCAGAAGGCAAAGCCGATGATGCCGAGGATGGTGATGATCGTCAAGACCACCGACAGGAAAAAGCAGGACGCCTTGACAAAGGGCCTGCGGATAAACGCCGTCATAAAAAAGACCCTCCTTACGAGTCGACGAGCTTATACCCCTGGGCCCAGACGACCTTGAGGTAGCGGGGCTCGGCAGGGTTGATTTCCAGTTTCTCCCGCAGGTGCCGGATGTGGACGGCGACGGTCGAGTCGGCCCCGTAGGGTTCGTCCTTCCAGACCTGGCGGTAGATCTCCTTGGGAGAGAGGACCTCCCCCGGGCGTTCCATAAACAGCTTCATAATCTTGTACTCGGTGGGGGTCAGGGCGACCGGTTCCCCGTCCTGGGTCAGCGTCTTGGTCCTATCGTCCAGCTCAAAGGGGCCGACCCGCATTGTCCCCGCCGCTTCGGCCGTCCGGCTGCCGCCCAGCTTCATATACCGCCGCAGCTGGGAGCGCACTCTGGCCAGCAGCTCGACCGGGTTGAAGGGTTTCGTGACATAGTCGTCGGCCCCGATGTTGAGGCCCATGATCTTGTCGCTGTCCTCGCTCTTGGCGGTGAGGAGGATGACCGGGACGTTATACTCCTCCCGCAGGACCGACAGGGCGGAAATCCCGTCCATCTCCGGCATCATCACGTCCATCAGCACCAGATGGACCGTCTCCCGGCGGAGGATTTCCAGCGCCTCCTTGCCGGTATAGGCTTCAAAGGTATTGTACTGTTCGGCTGCCAGGTAGATTTTTAAAGCGGCGACAATGTCTTTTTCGTCGTCAACGATGAGGATATTGTACATCGGTGGACACTCCTTTTGTCTATCTTCATTTTAGCCCTTTTCCCTTTAAAAATAAAGGCGGGAAAGTTTTAAGATTTTCTTATGCCGGGCAGGATTTACCTCAAATCCTTCTCCATCGGGAAATGGGGGATGCCGATTTCGGTAAAGCCTTCGCCGGTGATCCGGTACCCCAGCTTCAGGTAAAACCCGGCGGCAGACTGGCGGGCGTGGAGGGTAATTTTGCAGCCGCCGTTCTCTTTTAACAGGGCTTCGGAGGCTTCCACTAGCTTCCGGCCGTATCCCCTCCCCTGCATCTCCGGGGTGACGCAGACCTGGCGCATCTGGTAGACCCCGTCCCCCAGCGGGTGGAGGAGCAGGAGGGCAATCAGATGCCCGTCTAAAAAGCCGCCAAGGTGGATGTCCTCCCGGTCGCGGGAGAGGTCCTCGTCTTTCAGGTCCAGGCCCAGCGGATGGCGGAGTACCCGGTTGCGGAGGTCATATTCTTCTTTATAAGCGGGGTCTTCGGGACGGAAGGTTTTAAACTGGATATCCATGGTGCAGTCTCCTTTGTGATTGATGTTCTTCTCTTAGTTATTGTACCTTAAATTTAGCCGGCTGTAAAGCGGAGGCGGCTTCTACGGAAATCAGTTTTTTATGTAAAAACAAATAAACCGGCCCCTGCCGCCTGAAAACGAGACGGCAAAGGCCGGTTTTACATTGGACATCATTCGGCTGTCCGCAGCCGTTCCTGGAGCGTCCCGCGGGTCACCCGGTTTAAACAGGCAAGCGGCACCGCCACCGACAGAATCAGGATCACCGGCAGGAGGACCCACAGCGGCAGCAGGGTAAACTCATACACCGAGATCCAGGAGAGCTCGGCGATGACCCCCGGCATGACAAAAACTGCCGCCGCCACCGAAACCGGCACCAGCACCGCCGCCATGATGAGGGCATAAAGCACCCCTTCCAGCAGGATCAGCTGCCGCAGCTGGGCGATGGTCATCCCGAGGCTCTGGAAGACCGCGAAGGCCCGCTTCCGGCTGACCGAGCGGGTGATCAGGAGGTTTACAAACCCCAAAAGCGCAATCCCCGCCAGCACCAGCCCGATAATCAGCGGCACCAGGACGGTGTTGAGGCTGGCGTCGCGGAAGTTCCGCTGGTAGTCGCTTCGGAGGGTGACGCCGATGCCGCGGTTTAAGCCGCTTTCAAAGTCGGAGAGGAAGGCTTCAAAGCTCCCCTGCCCCGCCGGGTCGATGTTGATGGCCATCTGCCGGACCGGGGAATCGGGGTAGAGGACGTCGAAAGCAGGGAGCGGCAGGATGTAGTAGAAGGTAAAGGAAGCTTCCCGGCTGTTCTGGCCGCTTAAATAGGCGTTATCGTGCATCAGCGAGCCCATAACGGTGAAGGTTTGCCCCTCAAGCTCGACCGTCTCCCCGGCCGCCGGGCAGGAGACCCCTTCGTTGTAGGCGCCGCCCGCAAGGATGTAATTGCCGGATAAAAAGGCCGCTTCGTCAAAAGAGCCGCTGGTGAAGGGGCAGTTGTCGAGGATATACTGGAGGTAATCCCCCTCCAGCCCAATGACGACGGCGGTGTATTCCCCCGTCCCGGTCAGTCGGTCCAGCCCCGCTATCCAGTCGGGGAAGGCGGCCTGGGACTCTTTGAGGGTCATCGAATCGTCGTAGGGCTGGTTGTAGTAGTCCACTACCCGTTTCCGGAGCGTCTCCGGGGCGGTCATCTCCACCTCCCGGCTCTTGAGGGCTGAAAGGCTTGTCACCTCCGGCCGGGCGCGGAAGGTTTCGGCCGTTTCGTCGGTGATCGACCGGCTGGCCTCGTTGTACCGCTGGGAAGAGGTCTGGGCCGAGCCATCGGTGACCGAATAGTCCCAGGGGGAGAGGGCCGCGAGGTAGATATCCTCCTGGAAGCTCGCGTACTCCATCCAGACGGTATTTAACAGCAGCGCCGCCAGCAGCATCACCCCGACCGACAGGCAGAGCTGCCCCTTCCCCCGGCTGATGGTCCGGCGGGCCAGCCGCGGGAGGGTCATCAGCCCGCCGGCGCTGCCGCGTCCGGCCTTGGCGGGGGCGGATGCCCGCATCGTCTCGGCAGGGGTCTGCCGGGTGAGGGGGATGAGCGGCAGCAGGTAGGAGAGGAGGACGGTTAAGAGGGTGCAGAACGCCGCCGCGAGGAAGGGCGGCCAGTCGAGGAAGTAGAGGCCGGGGTTTATTTCGGTGCCGGTCACCACCCGGCCGGTGACAAAGAGGTTGATGAGAAACCCGGCGAGGAACCCGGGCAGGAGCCCCATCGCCGTCACCATACACCCCTTTTCCAGCAGCATCCGCCGTATCTGCCGCGGGGTCATCCCCTGGGCCTTGAGGACCGCGAAGAAAGCGCGGTCAGAGTCGGATGAGACGTGAATAATCCCGTAGATCATCAGAAACCCGCAGACCACCACGAGGATCGCCGGGGCATAGAACCGTGCCGCCTGGGAAACGGCCTGTTCCCGGCGGGCTTCGTTGTAGGCAAGGTTGGTGGTGTAGGGGATGCTGTCGGGGAGGCCCTGGTCCCGGAGGATTTCCGCCGCCTGGGCTTCCAGCTCCCGGGGCTGGTGGAGGGTGAGGCCCAGGGTGACGTTTTTCGCCGTCTCCCCGTCGTAGCCGGGGAAGAGGGCTGAGGCCGTGTCCGCCGTAATCCAGGCGCAGGCCTCGGTAAAGTTGGCGGCGCTCATCCACCAGCCGCAGAGGGTGAAGGTATCGGTGTGGGTCTCCCCGGCGGCGTCGGTCCACTGGAGGGGGAAGGCCGTCCCCAGCTCATAGGGCAGCCCCAGGGAGCCCATCGTATACTCATCCAGCGCGATTTCATAGGGCTCTTCCGGCAGCCGCCCCTCAGCCGGCAGCGAGAGGACCGTCTCGGCGTAGTCCCGGTCGGTGACCGCCAGCTGGACCGTCCGCTGGCCGAGCACCGGGTCGGAGAGGGTGCCGATGGTGCTGAGGGTGACGGCGGATTTGACGTTGACATGCTGGCTGAGGAGGGCGGCCTGGGATTCGGTCAGGCCGGTGTAGAGGATGTGGCTGGTGGAGCCGTAGAGGTACTGGTAGCTGAGCAGGAACCCCGACTGCACGGCGTTCCCGAGCAGGAAGACGAAGGTGTACAGGGCGGTGACCAGCGCCGCCGCGAGGACCAGGAGGGCGTTTTTGGCCCGGTGGAACCGGAAGTCCCGGCGGACAAGGGCCCAGGAGACCTTAAGGTTGTTGTTATACAGCATCGGCGGGCCTCCTCAGACGATCTTCCCGTCTTCAATCCGGACGACCCGCCCGGCCATCTGGGCGATTTCCAGGTTGTGGGTGATCATGATGAGGGTCTGCCGGTAGGTTTCGGCCGACAGCTTTAAAAGCCCCAGGACATTCTGGCCGGTTTTGGAGTCGAGGCTGCCGGTCGGCTCGTCGGCGAGGAGGATCGAGGGCTTCGCGATCAGCGCCCGGGCGATCGCCGCCCGCTGCTGGCCGCCGCCCGAGAGCTCGTGGGGGTAGCGGTCCAGCCGGTCTTTCAGCCGCAGGAGGGAGGTGACCTCGTCAAAAAAGGCGGTATCGGGGGCAGAACCCGCAAGGCTCAAGGGGAAGAGGATGTTTTCCCGGACGGTCAGCGTCGGGACGAGGTTGAAGTTCTGGTAGACAAAGCCCACCTTGCTCCGGCGGAAGACCGCCAGCTCCCGTTCCTTCAGCCCCGAGAGCCGCACCCCGTCGACGGTGACCTCCCCTTCGTCGGGGACGTCCATCCCGCCGATCATGTTGAGCAGGGTCGTCTTGCCGGAGCCGGAGGCGCCGATGATGGCGGTGAAGCTGCCTTTTTCGACGCTCAGGTCGATGCCCCGCAGGGCTTCCACTTTGTTCGCCCCTTTGCCAAAGGTCTTTTTCAGGTTTTGCACGGTTACAATGTCCATGGGAGGAGTCCTTTCTTTTTGTCTTTCATCCGAACCATACATATTCGGTTCGTTCGTTATATATCCCGCCGTTCTTTGGCTGACAGCGACAACAAATCCCCTCTCCATCCGGAAAGGGGATTTCATTCTGCGTAATGCCTCTTACAGCTTAACCGTCTCGGCCGGCGCGGTAAACGAGCAGAAGTCCGCCGTCCCTTCCTCGATATAGAAGACCGCGGTCTTGTCGTCGTCCGCCGAATACATCCGTTTCAGGCCGGGGTTTGCATCCAGCATCGCGACCTTGGCGTCCCTGGAGGTATCCTCAACCGCCTTGCCGGACAGCCGCATCCATTTGCCCCCGTCTATAAAGGCGCAGATCTCAAACCGGGGTTCGGCCTTCAGCTGGGCGTAGACCTTCTTCTTATTGCTGGTCTGGATGTAGAGCCTGCCGTTGTAGACGACCTGGGCGCCAAAGGGGCGCACCCGCGGCTGGCCATCCTCGACGGTCGCCAGATACCAGGCGCCCTTGGCTTGCTTCAAGTATTCCATCACTTTATCCATTGCGTTTTCCATAAAATTCCTTCCTTTCGGGTCGAAGGTGGAGGCCATCAGACGGGCCTGATTCAATTATAACCGAATTGGTAGGATTTTGCAAGGGAAATGGAGAATTTTCAGGCATTTTGACTGTAAGGCACCGCCCAGTCCTTCAGCAAAGCCGTCAGGGACGGACAGGAATCAAAGTACAGCTTAATCCCGTATTCTCCATCCTTCCCGATGGGAAACGCCAGCGTTATCCCGTCCTCATATATAGCCAGGCAATCCGGCAGGTTTTCCGGGGACAGTTCCCGCTCGGCTGCGTCCCGTCTATCCGCAAACGCCGTGTCCTGCTCCTGAATAATATCCAGCAATCGCCCGACCGCCTCTTCTACCGGGCAGCTGAACAGCTCAAGCAGGCTAATTGGTTCCCCTGTCTCCCGGTCGAAAGCGGCACAACGGGAAAAGCCATCGCCGTACGACGCATCCCCCGGCACCTGCACCGAAGTATCGCAATAGACCACACGAGAAGCAACAGCGCTGATTTCACTCCGCTGGCTGACTGTCCGGGGGTGGAAAGAATACGTCTGTTCCCGCTGCCGGCCAGTGTATATGGAATAAGCTTTTTCCAATTCTTCCGCCAGGTCATACAACAGCCCCTGCTTATCACAGTAATCCAAAATTCTTTGTTGGACCACTGGGTTAAGGTCGAAAAAAAGGCCCGCCACACCGTCCGGCAGGACTGGGTATTCCACCAGCAGCAGTTGCTGCCCGTCCGGCAGGAAATACTGTTCTCCCTCAGAATTTTTCCAGACCGACAGTTTCGTCCCATCGGATAAAACCGCCTTCCGGCCGGTGCAGTAGGACAACACCTGCACCGAATCAGCCTGATATCCGTAAACGGTTTCTCTATTCAAATGGATCCACTGTTCGCTGTACGGGGTATACTGAACCCGAAGAGTAATGGTTGTATCCAGCTGCAAAATTTCCCTTGCTTCCGGCTCATCGATCATCGTCCAGACCAGCGTCCCGTCCTCCAGCGTAAATCCAACCCTGCGCCCCTTTTCCGTCATCAGCAAAAGGGTACCCCCCTCCACCTGAACCAGCGTCCCTTCCACTGCCTTCTGATCGCCGCACCAAATAAGCAGGCAGACGACCATTAGCATCACCGCGGCAAACGCTTTTTTCATCGCCTACTCCTTCCCAAGCCCCGTCACGTCCGAGAGCCGCGTCCGCCGGAGCCGCCCCTCCTGGGCGTTCTGCCCGATGATCGACCGGATCCTCTCGTTTACAAGCTGCACCTCTTCATAGAACATCGACGCCGACACCCGTTCGCACCCGTGCCCCAGGATAATCATCTGTTCCAGCCCATCGGAGGTGGCGACCCGGATCCGCTTTTTCTTCCCGAGGGCGTAGCTCACCTTTTCGATATACATGTCCGCCGTCTCCGCTTCTTCGGTGTAGACGACGTAGACCCCGTTCTGCCGCTCGACCGCCCCTTTGCCCCCGTGGACCTTATAGGCGTCGAAGACGGCGATCACCCCGCACTGCTTATAGCCCTGGTAGTTGGAAAGGATGTCGATCAGCGCGCTTCTCGCCGCGTCGAGATTCTCCCTCGCCTCCGCCCGCAGCTCGTCCCAGGCGAAGATGATGTTGTACCCGTCCACCAGCAGCACCTCCGCCGTCTCCTCAAACGCCTCCAACAGCTTCCCTTTGTCTATCTGCCGGACGGTGTTCTGCGGGAGGAAATCCCGCCGCTTCACCTCCCCGTAGGTGCGGGCAAAAATCCGTTCCAGTTCCCTGCCTTCCTCCCGGGTGCCGGCGTAGACCATCCGCCCGGTGGGCGGCGTGTACTTCGGGGGCGGTTCCGGCTCCTTGTCCCGTTCCAGCGGGTAGGGCGGCAGGTGCATATGCCCCTCCACCTCCCGCCAGCCGACCGTCACCCCGGCCCCGTGGGAGCAGAAGACCGAATCGGGGGTATTTTCGAGGTCGGCCTCGGGGCTGTAGCCGAAGGAAGCGATCACCTCTTCGGCGCCATGGCATTCCTCATACCCCCCGTACCGCAAACTCAGCCGCCCCTTCCCTCTTGAATAGGCGGCGACATCGGCGGCGTACCCCTGCATCGTCGCGACCGGGCAGCGCCCCTTAAAGGAAGCGGTCTGCCCGTCCATCTCCGGCGGCTCGAGGGTGCCCGCCATCAGCGGGATGTCGTGCATTACCCGCCCGGCGTTCTCAGCCGGCACCGTCAACGTGAAGTCGTAGACCGGCTCCAATAAGACGCTCTCCGCCTTCATCAGCCCCTGCCGGACCGCCCGGTAGGTCGCCTGCCGGAAATCGCCCCCCTCGGTGTGCTTGAGGTGGGCCCGCCCAGCGACAAGGGTGATGGTCATATCGGTGATCGGGCTGCCGGTCAGCACCCCTTTGTGCTCCTTTTCCAGCAGGTGGGTTAGGATCAGCCGCTGCCAGTTGCGGTCGAGGTCGTCTTCGCTGACCGCCGTTTTGAAGGTAAGGCCGCTCCCCCGTTCCGCCGGTTCCAGCAGCAGGTGCACCTCGGCGTAATGCCGCAGCGGCTCGAAGTGCCCGACCCCTTCGACCGGGGCCTTGATCGTCTCCTTGTAGACGACGCCCCCTTCCGAAAAGCCGATCGAGAGCCCGAACCGGTCTTTGGCCAGCCGTTCCAGCACCTCCAGCTGCACCGCCCCCATCGGCTGCAATGTAATCTCCTGCAAAGCGCCGTTCCAGCTGATGTGCAGCTGCGGGTCCTCTTCCGCCAGCTCCGAGAGCTTCTGCATTGCTGAAAAGGGCGACTCCCCCTCCGGCAGGATCACCTTGTACCGCAGCACCGGCTGCAGTTCCGGCGCCTTCCCCTCCGCCTCGAACCCGAGCCCTTCCCCGGCGCGGGTGTGGGTGAGGCCGGCCACCGCGACGACGCTCCCGGCGGGGGCGCTGTCGAGAAGGGTATATTTTGCCCCCGAATAGAGCCGCAGCTGGTCGGCCTTCTCCTTCCAGGGACCGTCCGGCCCCTCCCCTTCGACCGCCGCCTTGACCGGCAGCGACCCGCCGGTGATCTTCATGTGGGTGAGCCGGACGCCCCCTTCCCGGCTCACCTTAAAGACCCGCGCGCCGAAAGCATCGGGGTATTCCGGCCGCGGCATCAGCCGGGAGAGCGCCTCCAGAAATTCCGCGACGCCAATGAGTTTTAAGGCCGAGCCGAAAAAACAGGGGAACAGTTCCCGCTTCCCGACCGCCTCCCGCAGCATCGAGTCGGGCACCGTCCCGTTTTCGAGGTAATAGTCCAGCATCTTTTCGTCACAGACCGCCGCCTCCTCCATCCAGCCGTCCCCATCGGCCGACAGATCGGCAAACCCATCCCCCAGCTTACCTTTCAGTTCCCCCATTACAAAATCACGCCCGTCATCCGGCCGGGCGTTTTCCAAAAGGTCCAGCTTGTTGATAAACAGAAAAGTGGGGACCCGGTACCGCCCCAGCAGCTCCCACAGCGTCCGGGTATGCCCCTGTACCCCGTCCGGCCCGCCCACCACCAGGATGGCCGCGTCCAGCACCGGCAGCACCCGCTCCGCCTCGGCCGCGAAGTCGGCGTGGCCGGGGGTGTCGAGGAGGGTCACTTCGGTATCCCCGAGGGGGAAGACCGCCTGTTTCGAGAAGATGGTGATCCCCCGCTCCCGCTCCAGCGCGCCGGTGTCGAGGAAGGCGTCCTGATGGTCGACCCGCCCCAGCTTCCGCAGCTTGCCGCAGGTATATAAAATTCCCTCGGCCAGCGTCGTTTTCCCGGCGTCGACATGGGCAAGGATCCCGATTACACAACGATTCATATCATACACACACCACTTTAGATAAGATCTGATTTCCCTGCCCGCGCTCTCTTCCCGGCGGACAGATTTCCCATAATATTATACCACAGACCCCCAAGCGGCGTCTATACGTCTATAATTTTATAAGTATGGAATGTTTATTTCGCTGCCCTTAGGGTGTATCTGATCATTCAATATTGCTGGATAATTCGCTAAAAGTAGCCGGATGCAAGGAGGGAAGGCGAAAGAATACGCCCGTATTTCGAGACTCCCCGACGCAGCAGACGACTGCTTTTAGTAGAATTAGACAGTATTAGAGAGTTTTCAGATACACCCTATGGCAGCGACCAGGGGTTCCCCTTTTGAGTATTTTTTGGGTGCTGCGCACCCTTCGTTATCAGTGGCAAAGCTGTGGTCAGCTTCGGAAGTACGGAAACTGAGCGCCTGGGAAGGGGCTCTGCCCCTTCCATTCCCGCGATTTTTTGAAAAAAATCGAGTAAAACTTTTAATTCTTCGCACGTTTCTTCGTCACTTTAACGCCAGCGCCGATTCTTGCGTTTCCACCAAACTTGTTTTTCGACAGTCAAAAGCGGAAGCTTTTGGCTCCCGCTTCTGCTTATCTATCTGTCAGGCGTGAACCCGGACGGCTGTCCGCCCGACGTCCTGCCGCTTCCAGAGGACGGCGCAGAGGACGAGCACCGCCACCTCGGTGATCGGGAAGGTGAGCCAGACAAAGGTCAGGCCGAAAAAGTGCAGCGCCCAGGCCACCGGCACCAGCAGGAAGACCTGCCGGACGAGGGTTAAAAGCATACTCTGCGCGCCCTTGCCGACCCCCTGGAAGTAGACGGTCAGCATCATCCCGATGCCCGCCGGGACAAAGCTCGTCCCGATAATCCGCAGGGCGGTGACGCCGGCCGCCAGCACCCCTTCGCTCTGGGAGAAGATCCGCAGGAGGGCTTCCGGCGCCGCGAGGAAGACGGCTGTCCCGGCGCCCGCCACCGCCGCCGAGATGCCGACGGCCCACTTGACCGTCTCCCGCACCCGGCTTTCCAGCCCCGCCCCGTGGTTAAAGGAGATAACCGGCAGGATCACCTGCTGGAGGCCCATCAGCGGGATGAAGAAAAAGGCCTGGAGCTTGTAGTAGATGCCCAGCACCGTCACCGCGTCCTCGGTGAAGCCGGCGAGGATGAGGTTCAGGCCGATGATGTAGAGGGTGTAAAGCGACTGCATGAAGATGGAGGGGAGGCCGCAGCGGTAGATGCGCCCGATCGCCCGGAGGGAGGCTTTCCCGCTCCGCTTATGCCCCCGCAGCACCGCCGTAAGGGTGACCGCCATCGCCGCCCACTGCCCGGCCACCGTCGCGATCGCCGCCCCGGCGACCCCCATCTCGGGGCAGCCGAAGAGGCCGAAGATCAGGACCGGGTCGAGGACGATGTTGAGAAGCGCCCCCAAAACCTGCGCCGCCATCGGCAGGAGGGTGTTCCCCCGGGCCTGCAAAATCTTCGAGCAGTTGGACTCGATGAAGCAGCCGGCCGAGAAGAGGATGACGATGCCCCCGTAGGATACCCCCATCTCCCGCACCAGCGGGTTGTCCGACGACACCGCGAAGTAGGGCCGCAGCACCAGCATCCCGGCGGCAGCAAAGAGGATGTAGTTGAGGACGCCGGTCAAGAGGCCGTTGCGGATAAAAACCCCGGCCTCTTTCCCCTCCCCGTCCAGCCGGGAGACGAGGATCCCGATCCCGGCCCCCGTCCCGGTCGCCACCGAGGTGATCAGCAGCTGGAGCGGGTAGATGACCGACAGCGCCGTCAGCCCCTCCGCCGCGTACCGGCCGATAAAAAAGCTGTCGACGATGTTGTAGATTGACTGGATTAAAAGCGCCAGCATCACCGGCGGCGAGAGCTTTAAAAGCAGTTTCCCCACCGGCATCTTTTCCATTTCCATCTTGCAATCTTCCTTTCTCGTATTACTATGGGAAAGTATAAAGGATGGAGCGGCTCCAATGTCAAGGGGTTTTGGAAATTTTTTTCAGAGATGACGCTGGATGCCTCCAGGGCTGAGCGGCGGGGGGAGGCCTCCTGATGTGTCTGGGGATGCGGTTTATACCTGTTTAGAGGCTATTTTTGCTGTTATTTTGGGCAATCTGTCTGTATATATTGCCTTTTTGCCTAAAATATGCTATGCTGTTTATGAAAGATGCAGCATCTTGAAAGGGGCGATGGGGATGAAACGGATGTTTGCTGGTTTGGCGGCGGTTTTGCTTCTGTTGGGGGGATGTTCGGGCGGGAACCCTGATGTACAGGTCTATTATACGCCGGAATCCCAATCTTTTGAAAGCGAGTTTTATCCGGCGGCGGTTCCGGCGGAAGGGGGCGTCCTCCTGCGGACGCTGGACCGGGTGGAATATAACGATGAGGGTACCCATCCCAACAATCTCTACCTCTGGCGGAGGGATTCGGTGGCCAAATACGAGCCGGACGAGCGGCTGGCCGGTTTAATCGAATTGGACGGGGGCTATTATTACTGGCAGGACTGGCAGGATAGCGGCGTCTACCGGTATACGCCGGAAACCGGGGCGTCGGAGCCGCTCTTCCCGCTGGAAGAGGGGGAGAAGGTCCAGTGCTTCTGGGGGCATGACGGGATGCTCTACGCCGTCACGGGTTATACCTTTTCGGGGTACGATTTTTATCGGTACGATTTGGAAACCGGGGAACTGTACCGGGAGGACTGGCTTTCGGATACCGGTTCTTTTGTGGTTCCATATGCTGCCGTCGGGGATGAACTGCTCCTCCGGTCGGCGGAAGGGTGTTTCTGGCTGGACATGCGGGACGGCAGCCGCCGGGACTGCGGGTTTAAGGCCCAGGTATGCGGATACCGGGACGGCGCGGTCGCCCTTTATCAGCCGGGGTGGGAGGAAATCATCCTGCACGACGTGGAAACTTGCGAGGAAACCGCCCTGCCGGTACCGGAAGAAATCCTCTCGAATGAAGAACCGGAGGACTGCACCCTGCTGGGGGTCGGGGAGGAGGCGGCCTACTGGCTGGTGGACCACATCCTCTACGTCCAGTCCGGGGAAGGGACGGAGCCGGTCTTCGCCTGGTACGGCCCCCGCTCCCCCGCGGCCTGGAAGTCCTGCCAGGTAACCGGCGGGAACTGCTATTTCGCCTTTGTGGGACGGCCGGCGGAGGGGTACGAAGTAACCGACCTCGCGCCCTACGACCCGGAACAGGAGGCGGGCAAGCTGATGCAGTTCGCGGCGGTGACGCCGGAGGGGGAGGTGTATCTCCTTGCGAAGGAGTACTATGACGCGATTTGGGATGTGGGATAAGGGGGAATGAAGATGAAACGGATGCTGGTTCTGGCGGCGGCTTTGCTGCTCCTTTTGACCGGGTGCGCGGCTTCCGGCGGGGAACCGGAGCCCTTCACCCTCTTCTACACCGCCCCCTTCTACGCGGACGATGACACGATCCCCTTCTATCCAGTTGCCACCCCCGCTGTCGGCGGCGGCACCCTCCTGCGCACCGATGCGGGGGACCGGGATGGGGCGGCGTAGGCGCGGAAAGGAGAGATGAAGATGAAACGGACGGTTTACGGGCATCTGATTGGGGGGCTCTGC
>DVHA01000162.1 GCA_018712425.1 Candidatus Faecivivens stercoravium
GCTAGAGTCCTGGTCCATCCAAGTGAAACTTGGTCCCATCCAAGGGGAACCCTTGGTCGCTGCCATAAGGGCAGCGAAATAAACATTCAATGACAAAGACAGAAATAGATTTCCGTACAAAAAGTCCCGGATGATCTTGACATCTTATAGCAAATCTGGTATCCTTTATATAGTATGCAATGAGTAAACCGCATCAGAAAGGAATCAGGAACATGGCCTATCAGAAAAAGTTTAACGGCTATTACACCGTCGTCGAAAACGACGGGGGGAAGACCCTCGGCGTGATGGACGCGCCGGTCATCGAGAAGGACGGCTTCGCCTTCAAGGACCTGGCCGGGACAGGGGAGCTGCTCCCCTATGAGGACTGGCGTCTTTCCCCCGAAGAACGGGCGAAGGACCTCGCCGCCCGGCTCTCCCCCGAGGCAGTGGCGGGGCTCACCCTCTTCTCCTCCCACCAGTCTGTCCCGGCCGGCGGGCGGTTTGGCGGCACCTACGGCGGCAAGCCTTTCGATGAGGCGGGGGTACCGGCCTATGAACTGTCCGACGCTCAGAAAAAATTTATCCCCGAGGACGGGATCCGCACGGTACTGCTGACCGACGCCTGCGATATCGAGACCCTCGCCCGCTGGAACAACAACCTCCAGGCGCTGGCCGAGTCCTCCCCCTTCGGCATCCCGGTCAGCCTCTCCTCCGACCCCCGCCACGGCGCCCGTAACCCCACCGGCCGGCAGTCCAAAGAAGTGGTCACCACTTCCAAGTGGCCCCAGGGGATGGGGCTTGCCGCCACCTTCCGGCCGGAAATCGTAAAGGAACACGCTGAAATTGTCGCAAAGGAGTACCGGGCGATGGGCATCACCTCCGCCCTCTCCCCCCAGATTGACCTCGGCACCGACCCCCGCTGGATGCGCACCCGCGACACCTTCGGCTGCCACGTAAAGATGAGCCAGGATATGGCCCGGGCCTACTGCGACGGCATCCAGACGACCGAAGGGTCGGAAACCGGCTGGGGGAACGGATCGATTAACGCGATGGCCAAGCACTGGCCGGGTGGCGGTACCGGCGAGGGCGGCCGCGATGCCCATTACGCTTACGGGAAATACGCGGTCTACCCCGGGCATAACTTCGATGCCCACCTGTCAGTCTTTACGGAAGGCGCCTTTAAACTGGACGGCCCGACGAAGATGGCGGGCGCGATTATGCCCTACTATACCATCTCCACCGGCATTGACCCGGACGAAAACGTCGGCAACGCCTATTCCCACTACATCATCCACGACCTTCTCCGGGAAAAATACGGCTATGAGGGGGTCGTCTGCACCGACTGGGGCGTTACCCAGCATACCGAAGGGGAAAAACTGACCGCTTTCGCCCATGCTTCCCATGGGGTCGAGACGCTTCCCCGGCCCGAACGGATCCTGAAGGCGATTATGAACGGCGTCGACCAGTTCGGCGGCGACAACGAGGTGGAGCCGGTCATGGCGGCTTACAGCCTCGGCGTTGAAAAGTACGGCGAGGATACGATGAAGAAGCGGTTTGCCGAGACCGCCTACCGGATCCTGCTGCCCCTCTTCCGGCTGGGATTGTTTGAAAACCCCTACCTCGACCCGAGGGAGAGCGAAAAGGTCATCGGCAAACAGGAATACGTCGACCTTGGGTTTAAGCGGCAGACCGAGTCGATTGTCATGCTGAAAAATAAAGGGAATGTCCTCCCCCTCAAAAAAGGTACCAAGGTCTACATCCCCGACCGCACCGAAAAGGGTAAGATCAACTTTTTCGGCAACCTCGAGGAAGACCGCACCTTCAGCCCTTACGATCCCGACGAGATTGCCCCCTACTTCACCGTCGTCGATACGCCGGAAGAAGCGGACGTCGCGCTGGTCATGATGGAGAGCCCCCAGTCGCTGGGGTATAACGACGACCCCCGGCTCGGCGAGATGGGCTACCTGCCGGTCAGCCTCCAGTACCGCCCCTACACCGCCACCGAAGCGCGGGAAGAGAGCATCGGCCAGGGGGACTACCGGGAGACCGAAAACCCCAACCGCAGCTATAAGGGCAAGACCGGTGTCTGCTACAACGAGCGGGACCTCGACAACGTCCTCGAGATGCGGGAAAAGATGGGGAATAAGCCGGTCATCGCCCTGCTGACCATCGCCAATATGACGGTGCCGAAGGAGTTTGAGCCTTATGTCGATGGGCTGGTCATCGATTTCTATATCCAGCGGAAGGCAATGTATGAGATCCTGACCGGCGGGGCGGAGCCGTCCGGGCTCCTGCCGTTCATGATGCCGGCGGATATGGAGACGGTCGAGACCCACTGCGAGGACCTGCCGTTTGATATGACCCCCTACACCGATTCCGAGGGCCACACCTACCAGTTTGGCTACGGGATGAACTGGGAGGGCGTCATCCACGACGAGCGGAACGAGAAGTATAACCTCGAGAACGCCCAGCTGTAAACGCGGGACCGAAGCGCCCTGACTGCTGGGCCTTGTCCCGCGGGAACGGACGCCGGCATTATAAGTTTAGGATCAAACCCTTTTTAAAGGGCTGGCGGGAGTGGAGAGGGCAGAGCCCTTTCCCAGGCGCTCACTTTCCGTACTTCCGAAGCTTTTCACAGCTACTCCACCCGAAACGAAGCGTGCGCAGCACCCAAAAAATAATCAAAAAATAAATCTTGGGAATGCCGGGCAAAGCCCGGCATTCTTTTTTTCGCATGGAATGGTCGCTGCGCGACATGTATATTTCGGAGAGAGCAGCCGGGGGAGATTTTGGAGGTACGGAAGTGTCAGCAAGGGAAGGGGCTCTGCCCCTTCCAGTCCCGCAAACCCTTTAAAAAGGGTTTGATCCTAAACTTATAATGCCGGCGTCCGTTCCCACGGGTCAAAGCTCAGCAGCCGGGACGCTTCGGCCCTGCGGGGAAGATTTTTCCGTCGCCTGCAACCTTTGTCCCCATCCATCCGTATATATCTGTGAAATCAAAAATCCGCCGAAAGGAGGCCTTCCGATGTCACCGTCCGCCCTCGCCGACCAGTTCGGCCCCACCCTCTTCGGCCTCTGCGTCCACCTCTGCGGGCGGCGCGGCGCCGAGGACCTCTATCAGGAAACCTGGGTGCGCATCCTCGAAAAACTCCCCCGCTACCAGCCGGAACGGCCCTTCCTCCCCTGGGCGGCGAAGATCTGTGTCAACCTCTACCGGGATAACCTCCGCCGGGAAAAGCTGCGGGCCTTTTTCCCGCTGGAGGACCGCCCCCGGGCGGAACCGGACGGCGGGTTTGCCGGGAAGATGGAGATTGAGGACGCGGTGGACCGCCTGCCGGAAAAGTACCGGATCGCGGTCATCCTCCGCTGCTGCGAAAACCTGTCCGAAGCCGAGACGGCAGCCATCCTCGGCATCAGCCCCGGCGGGGTCAAAAGCCGGCTGTCCCGGGCGCGGAAGCTGTTAAAGGAGGCGCTTTACGATGAAATCAAATGACGATATCCTGTCCCGTATTGAACCCCGGCCGGAGATGGAGCCGCCCGAACTGGATTTCGCCCGCCTGCGGGAGCGGGCGGAGGCGCGGAAACTCCGGCGGGAACTTTTCTGGGTCGCGATCGGCGGGTGGCTGTCGGCCCTCGCGATGCTGCTGGGGTTTATCCTCCTCTGCCGGGCGGCCCCGGTGATTCCGGGCGGGGAGTGGCTGGCCCTTACGGCCGGGGCCTTCTTTGTCCTATCCTGTGCCGTCGGGGCGGCCTCCCTCATCCTCTACGCCAAACGAAAGGAGAGACGATTATGAGCATTGCAGCCGGTTTTATCTTTCTGATCCCCATCCTCATCCTGGTGCTGGCCGCCATTACCGCCGTCGGCGTCTTTGTCTACCGGGACGCGAAGGCGCGGGGCCTCCCCGCGGCGGCCTGGACGATCTGCGCGGTGCTGCTGCCGGGGTTTGTCGGGCTGGCCCTCTATCTGGTGGCCCGGACCGGCCGGTCGGCCCTCAAGTGCCCGAACTGCGGCAGGCGGGTGGAGAGGACCTTTGCCGTCTGCCCCTACTGCGGGGAAAAGCTGAAGCTCGCCTGCCCCGGCTGCGGGGCGGCGGTCGAACCCGACTGGAAGGTCTGCCCCAACTGCGCCGCCCCGCTCCCCGAGCGGGAACCGCCGGTGAAGGAGAAGGAAAAGGGGCTGGGGTGGCTGCTGGCCATCTGCGTTATCATCCCACTCGTTCTGGTCATCGGGCTCATCTGCCTGATGGTCCTCCCGTTAGACCACGGCGGGTACAGCACCTCCCGGGTTTACTACGCGGCGGACGAGATGCTGGCCGAGTGCCCGGAGCTCCAGGGCACCGTCGTCGACAGCTGGCTTAAGATGCTGGAAGATGAAGACGCGGATATCGCCCTCCTCTGGCAAAAGCAGGACCGCACCGGGGAAGAGTCCGGCGAAGCGGTGGAAATCCTCGGCTGTTACGTCTACCTCCGGGGGTATGACGGGGAGACGCTGAATTCGGCATCGTCCGGGGACCTTTTGGGGCGGGTCGATCTGGATATCCTCGTGACGGGGGCGCCGGGGGAGGAGGCAACGGTCGGCTATTTCCAGCTGGCCGCGGATCAAGTCGCGGCGCCGCCGGAGGTGTACCTGAACGGGCAGAAGGTCACAGTGCCGTCGACCAATCTGACCGGCGAGGTCGAACTCCCGCTGCTGTTTGACTTTTACCTGACGGACGGCGAATAACGGCATGAAAAAGGGGATACCGGAAACAAACCGGTATCCCCAAGATTTATTTTTGGATTATTTTTTGGGTGCTGCGCACGCTTCGTTTCGGGTGGAGAAGCTGTGAAAAGCTTCGGAAGTACGGAAAGTGAGCGCCTGCCAAGGAGCTCTGCTCCTTGGATGCTCGCCAGCCCTTTAAAAAGGGCTGGACCCTAAACTTATATTTGCCGCCCGTTTCTTCGTGACTTCGGCGTCAGCGCCGGTTCATACGCTGCCGGATATCCATCATGAGCCTTCCCGGAAAACCTCACACCCCGTAAATCGCCGAAAATTTCTCCTCGAGGTAATCGCAGAGGTACCCCGCCGACAGCGGCTCGCCGGTGATCTTCTGAAGCAAAGTGTCATTATCCCAGAGCATCCCATGCCGGTACCAGTGCTCGGCCAGCCACGCCCGGATGGGGGCAAATTCCCCGGCCCGGACAAGCCCGTCGAAATCCGGCAGCGCCTTTTTCACCGCCGCGCCGATCTGGGCGGCGTTCAGGGTGCCGATGGTGTAGGACTGGAAATAGCCGAACATCCCCGCCGGCCAGTGCATATCCTGTGCCCAGCCCTCCCAGGGCTTTTCGGGGACGATCCCGAGGTAGGCCCGGCTCTTCTCGTTCCAGGCGTCCTCCAGGTCGTCGGCCGAAAGGCTGCCGTCAAACAGCATCTTCTCGATTTCAAACCGCATCATGATGTGGAGGTTGTAGGTCAGCTCGTCGGCGTAGATCCGCACGAGGCTGGGCTGCACCCGGTTGACGGCGAGGAAGAAGTCCCGGGCGGGGATCTCCCGCAGGCGGCCCGGGAACGCCTCTTTAAACAGCGGGGCGGCGTAGTCCCAGAAGGCCTCGCTCCGGCCGACCATATTCTCCCAGAAGCGGGAGGAGCTTTCGTGCATCCCGCCGTGGCTGCCCCCGCCGATCAGCAGGTCGAGGTAATCCTCCGAGACGTTCTGTTCGTACATCCCGTGGCCCCCTTCGTGCATCGCCGAGATGGTGCCCTGTAAGAGGTCGTCGGGGTAGAAGTGGTCGGTGAACCGGACGTCGTACCGGTTCACCCCGTAGGTGCAGGGGTGTTCCCCCGTCCCGACAACCCCGTAGCGGGGGTTATACCCGACGGCCGCCAGCAGTTTCAGGGCAAGCTCCCGCTGGACGCCGGTGTCATAGCCGCCTTTTGTAAAGGAACGGTCGGGCTGCCAGCCGGTCCCGGCGATTTTTTGCAGCAGCGGCACCGTCCGGGAACGGATTTCGTCAAAGAGCGGCTCCAGCTTCGCGACGGTCATGCTGGGGTCGGTCCCGTCGATCACCGGGTCGAGGGGATGGGCGGGGGTTTTGCCGCCGGGGCGGGCGGCGAGGATGGAATCGGCCTCCTTCTGGAGCTCGATCATCTCCTTCATCCCGGCCTTGACGCCGGCATAGTCACCGGTGTACTTGTTTTCAATCCAGAGCTGTTCGGTGGCGCTTTTGAGGGCCGACTGGCGCTGGAGGAGGGTTTCGGGGAGGCCGGTCACCGCGTCGATCCGGCGGCGGTAGAGGCGGAGTTCCCCTTTCATCTCGGGGGAGAGCTCGCTTTCGTGGGCGGCGAGGGTTTCGACGGCATCCAGGGTTTCCGGGGCGAGGAGGGTTTTCCGCGATTCGGCGCGGACAAAGCTTAAAAGCTCGGCCCGGCGTTTTGCCGCGCCTTTGGGGGCGGTGGCGGTCATGTCGTAGGAGCCGATCGAGGAGAGCTCGCCGAACTTCTTCAGGCGGTAGGAGGCTTCGCCGATGGTCTTCAGGGCGTCTTGCAGCTGCATAGGGGTCATCCTTTCCGGGCGCACAGGTGTACGCTTTAAATTGGTATCACCATCAGGATACCACAATTTGGGGCGGATGTCCAGCCCCGCCTTTGCGGGCCATGGGAATCCGTTTTTGTCGCATTTCTTTAACGCACCGGGCGACCATGGACGTCCGAAGACCGGCCTCCCACGGCCGGTCTTATGCGGTAGGTACGGGTGATACGGCCGCGTCGAACAGCGGGTCCAGGGCCCGCGAGGGTCCTGGCGAATTCCAAAGGCAGAGCCTTTGGTCCATCAAAGTGAAACTTTGTCGCTGCCATAAGGGCAGCGAAATAAACATTCAATGCCATAAAGGCAAAAATTGATTTCCGCAGTTTGCAGGCCACGGGAATCCGTTTCGATATTTTCCTTTAAAATGATCAAAAAATGAAAAATCCCAAATCTTATTGACAAATGGCCGTTGTTCGTTTATCATAATATATAGGGAAAGTATGAAAATATTTTTATCACAGTTTTGCATTCTCCCCCTTACCTGGCGTTTACGCCCCTGATACATAGGAGATAAAATATGGTTGTATCTGCGCCGGCCGGCACCTTTACCGGCTATTATGAAAACGATTCCGTCTGGTTCCGGGGCATCCGCTATGCCACCGCCGCCCGCTTCCGCCCGCCCCGCCCGGCCGGGCCGAAGGACAAGTGCTGCCGCACCTTCGGCGCCAAGTCGCTCCAGGCGACCCGCGACGGGATGGGCCATCCGGTGCCCGGGCCCTTCTCGGAGGACTGCCTCTTTTTAAACGTCGTCGTCCCGGCCGAAAAGCCGGAAGGGCTGATGCCGGTCGTCGTCGATATCCACGGCGGCGCTTTCCAGACCGGTTCCGGCAACGACAGCGCCGTTTTTTCCCTCGTCACCGAGGAAAAGGCCAAAATTGTCGCCGTTTCGATCAACTACCGCCTCGGCGCGCTGGGCTACCTCTTCCTCCGGGACAGCCTCGGGGCCGGGTTCTGCGACGGCAATATGGGGCTTCTCGACCAGATCTGCGCCCTCAGGTGGGTGCACGACAACATTGAGGCTTTCGGCGGCGACCCCGGCCGGGTCACCCTCTACGGCGTCTCGGCCGGCGGCAAGTCGGTGGGGGCGCTGATGCTCTCGGAACAGTCCAAACCCCTCTTTTCCCAGGCGATCCTCTCCTCGGGCGGCGTCCAGGCCGTCCGGACCCCCGAGACCGCCTCGCGGCTCGCCGGGCGGTTTTTGACGATGCTCCAGCTGAAGGACAACTGGGAAATCCTCACCATCCCTTCCTCCCTGATCCTGAAGGTCCAGTCGGTCTTCACCGCCGGGCCCGGCTCCACCTGCCTCTTCGGCCCGGTGGCGGACGGGGAGGTGATCCCCGCCGACTGGCGGGATGTCATCCGCTCCGACCGGGGCTGGAAGGGCAATACGATGATCGGCAATAACCTGAACGAGCTGGTCTTCCTCAAAATGGGCGGCGAACTGCTGCGCAACGCGCCGATGATTGCGGCCCAGCTGCTGGGGGACAACGGCGAGTACGCCGAAAAGGCTTATCACGCCCTGACCGGGGGGAAGCTGATGCTGGATGAGGAGCGGGAGGACGCCTGGGTCAAGGTGCTTTCCGACTGCATGTACCGCACCCATGGCGACCGCCTCGGGCAGATCCTCGCCTCCCGCGGGGCGGAGGTGTACACCTACTCCTTCGACTTCCCGCCGGCCCACCACTCCCAGGACGCGATGACCCTCCACCACGGCAGCAAGGCCCCCGCCATCGGCGAACCCCGTTCGGCGGCGGATAAGCACGCCCTCGACCGGATTATGCACGAGATGCGGGCAAGCTATATTGCCTTTATCGAGAATGGCGACCCCAACCACGGCGCCATCCCCCGGTGGGACCCGGTGGAACCCGGCAGTTACGGCCGGCTCCACTTCGACCGCGAAACCTACTTTGATAAACCCACCGGCTGCCCGTCCGTCACCGATTTCCCGGACGAGTCGATCGACCTGCCGGGCTGAAAACCGCACCGCGTAAAATCCGGCGCAGGCGCCAAAATCACGAAGGAACGTGCGGCATAAAAAGTTTAGGATCAAACCCTTTTTAAATGGGTTCAGGTTTTGCTTCGCAAAACCGGACGAATTACAAGTAATTCGTCGCGAACGTGGAGAGGGCAGAGCCCTTTCCCAGGCACCCACTTTCCGTACTTCCGAAGCTGTCCACAGCTTCCCCACCCGAAACGAAGCGTGCGCAGCACCCAAAAAATAATCCCAAAAATTCCGTTGCTTCCCCGGGCCACCGGGTGCAAATAAAAAAACAAAAGAAAGAGGTAATGACCAATGGCATTCCGTAAAGATTTCCTCTGGGGCGGCGCGACCGCGGCCAACCAGTATGAAGGCGGCTGGAATGAAGGCGGGCGCGGCCCGTCGATCGACGACGTCCTGACCGGCGGCACCAAGGACTCCCCCCGCGTGCTGACCTATGTGCTCAAAGACGGCACCCCCCAGACGACCACGATGTTCGGGGTCGACGGCGTCCCGGAAGGGGCCACCTTCACCCAGCTGGACGGCTACTTCTACCCCAACCATGAGGCCACCGATTTCTACCACCACTATAAAGAGGATATCGCGCTGATGGGCGAGATGGGCTTTAAATGCTTCCGGCTGTCCATCTCCTGGTCGCGCATCTTCCCGACCGGCATGGAAGAAGAGCCCAACGAAGAGGGCCTCGCCTTCTACGACGCCGTCTTTGACGAGTGCAAGAAGTACGGCATCGAACCGCTGGTCACCATCTCCCACTACGAGACCCCCCTCGGCCTGACCCACGCCTGGGGCTCCTGGGCCGACCGCCGCACCATCGACTGCTACCTCCGCTACTGCAAGGCGATCTTCGAGCGGTATAAAGGCAAGGTCAAATACTGGCTCACCTTCAACGAGATCAACTGCATCGGCCACGGCGGCTGGATGGAAGCGGGCGTCCCCAGTAAAGACCCCCAGGTCCTCGCCAACGCCACCTACTACCAGTTCGTCGCTTCGGCAAAGGCCGTCCAGATGGCCCATGCAATCGACCCGGACTACCAGGTCGGCTGCATGATCGCCTTCATGGAGAGCTACCCCGAGACCTGCAACCCGGCGGACAACCTCTTAAACGTCCAGGCGATGAACAACGGCTCCTTCTTCTATATGGACGTCCACGCCCGCGGCTACTACCCCAGCTATAAGCTGAAAGAGTACGAGCGCAAGGGCATTACCCTCGACATCCAGGATGGCGAGCTGGAAGAATTGAAAAAGGGCACCGTCGACTTCATCTCCTTCTCCTACTACATGACGATGGTCGTCGGCACCTCTAAGGACGCCGAAATGACCGCCGGCAACATGACCTTCGGCCGCCGCAACCCCTACCTGAAGGCTTCCGACTGGGGCTGGCAGATCGACCCGCTGGGCCTGCGGATTGCGCTCAACCAGATCTACGACCGCTACCAGAAGCCGCTGTTCGTCGTCGAGAACGGCCTCGGCGCGCTGGATGAAAAGGAAGCGGACGGCTCGGTCCACGACTCCTACCGCATCGACTACCTCCGCGACCACATCAAGGCGATGAAGGACGCGGTCGACCTCGACGGCGTCGACCTGATGGGCTACACCATGTGGGGCTGCATCGACCTCGTCTCCGCCTCCACCGGCGAGATGCGGAAACGCTACGGCTTCGTCTTCGTCGACAAGTACGACGACGGCACCGGCGACCTGTCCAGAAGCCGCAAGGACTCCTTCTACTGGTACAAGAAGGTTATCGCTACGAACGGCGAAGACCTCGACTAAGGCGCATACAGACGCGCTGAACGCATAACAAACCGCACCCGCTTGATTTTCAGGCGGGTGCGGTTTGTTTGTCGATAAATTTTTTTTTGAGTATTTTTTGGGTGCTGCTGCACGCCGGTCTTGCTTCGCAAGCCCTTAGAAAATTGTTTGCGGGCCGTACGGCATGGCCCGCATTTCGTGCAAAGCACGAAACCACAATTTTCTGAGGTTGTTACTTTTCAGGAAAGTAAGCGATACGCTAGAACGGTGAATAGAGGTTCAACCTGTGAAAAAGCGCGGTTTCCCGCTTGCGGGAAATGCCGGCCAAGCCGTACGGCCGGCAAGCGG
>DVHA01000163.1 GCA_018712425.1 Candidatus Faecivivens stercoravium
TGGGCGGACATCGCGGAAGGCGGGTAGCAGTAGGAGGTGCCTTCCTGGATGGTCAGCCGCTCAATCGCGTCGGTGTCGTCGCTGGTCCAGAACTGGGGCGCGTAGTAGAGCATCCCGGCGTCAAACCGCCCGCCGCCCCCGGCGCATCCTTCCAGCAGCAGGCCGGGGAAAGCGGTGAGCACCCGTTCCAGCAGCGAATAGACCCCCAGCATATACCGGTGTTCCACCTCGCCCTGCCGTTCGGGCGGGAGGAGGGCGGAGCCAACCTCGCTGAGGTTCCGGTTGAAATCCCACTTGACATATTCAATCTGCGCGCTGGACAGGATGTCATACAGCCGCCCGAAGACATAGTCCTCGACGTCCTTCCGGGACATATCCAGCACATACTGCCACCGGGAGGGGGAATTCGGCCGGCCGGGGATATGGAGTGCCCAGTCGGGGTGGGCCCGGTAGAGGTCGGAGTCGGGGGAGATCATCTCCGGCTCGACCCAGATACCCATTTTGAGGCCCATCGCGTGCAGCCCGTCCGACAGCGCCTTCAGCCCGCCCGGCAGCTTGTCCTCATTGACGTACCAGTCGCCGAGGGAGGAGTGGTCGTTTTCCCGGTGGCCGAACCAGCCGTCGTCCATCACCAGCATCTCGATGCCGAGGTCGGCCGCCGTTTTCCCGATTTCCAAAAGCTTTTCGGTGTCAAAGTGAAAGTAGGTCGCTTCCCAGTTGTTGACGAGAATCGGCCGGTCCTTGTCCTTCCAGGGGCCGCGGATGATGTGGCGGCTGATGAGCTTATGGAAAGCCCGGCTCATCCCGCCGATACCGGTATCCGAATAGACCATCAGCGCTTCCGGCGTGTCGAACCGCTCGCCCGGGGCAAGCAGCCAGCTGAAGTTCTCAGGGTTCAGCCCCATCAGCAGCCGGGTCTGCCCCGCGAAGTCCACCTCCGTCTCAATCTGGAAGCTGCCGGAATAGACGAAGGCGAAGCCCATCGCTTCGCCGCTTGTCTCGGTGGCGTCGTGGGAGACGAGGGCGGCGAAGGGGTTGTAAAAGTGGCTGGAGGCGCCGCGGGTGCTGGAAATCCGCGTCCCGCCGTGGCAGAGAGGCGTCCGTTCGGGCGTCCGCTCCATCGCCCAGCAGCCCCACAGCTTGATGAGGTCGTACCGGCTCTCCGGCAGGTCGAGGGCGAGGGAATCGGCGCGGGCCAGCCGCACCGGCGCGTCCCCTTCGTTTTTGACCCGCACCGACCGGGCGATGGCCGGGAGCTTTTCAAAGACGGTGTAAAGAAGGGTGACGAGCAGCTCCGTCACCTCGTCCTTCAGGTCGATTTCCAGCGTCTCCGCCTCTTCCTCGGAAGCGTAGGCGGCCGGGAGGCCGGGGATGCCGGGCTTGCCCCGGGAAATCCGGTGGGACTGGTAGCGCAGGTCGGTGACGGCCGTCCCGTCCTTCCCGACCGCCCGGAAGGCCGCCGGCCGGAAATCCCCCAGCCCGAAAGTCGGGTATTCAAAGAGCGCCGTCCCGACCGAGTCGATGCAGTCGTCGTCCGGGGGTGTGGGGGAGGTGGCCGGCCCGGCGGAGGCCGGCGGGAAGTCAGCAATCGAATATTCCCCCATGGGCAGCAGATGGCCGTAGTAGAGGTGGACAAGACGCCCGGCGGGGGTGACCTGCATCAGCAGCGACGACCCGCCCGAGCGGAGATGGAAGACGTTGTTTAAGACAGTAATCGGCATATGGGTTATGCCTCCTTTCGGGGAAATCCCGCGGGGTCGAAGCGCATCGCACGCTGTGCTCTGTCTCGCGGGAATGGACGTTGGCAAATCGGGAACCAGGGCCCGCGAGGGTCCTGGTCCGTCCAGGCGAAGCTTGGTCCCATCCAAGGGGAACCCTTGGTCGCTGCCATAAGGGCAGCGAAATAAACATTATATTGTTTAGTTTGACCTCACAAATCCTGTTCCTTCACAAACCGGTAAATTTCCTGTTCGGCGGCCTGGTCTTCCGGCTTGACCGTCCCGACCGGCATCGCGTAGATGGGGAATTCCTCCTCCCCGTCGATCTCGAGGAGCTTGCAGCAGGCCTCGTGGCTGATCGCGGCAACCGCGCAGCTCCCGACCTTTTCGGCCTCGGCCGCCAGCATCAGGTTCTCCCCGACATGCCCCGCGTCGATCAGCGCGACCCGGTGGGCGTAGATCCCGTACCGCCATTCCGCCCGGTAGGCGACCATCGACCAGTAGAAGACGGCGCTGGCCTTGCCGGCCCATTTCTGCCCGGCGAGGCTTTCGATGACCGCTTCCTCCAGATTGTCCTCGGTGTGGAGCAGCTCGACCGCGTTCTCCTCCGGCAGGTAGTGGTAGATGCCGGGGTTCAGCCCCTCCACATGCCGGACGGCGAGGTAGGTCTCAAAGGCGTGGCGGGCCCCGCCGCTGGGGACGGTGCGGAGGGTGGCGTAGGCTTTGCCCCGGCGGCCCTTGATCCCCTGGCTGGCCCAGAGGAGGAAGGAGAGCTGTAACAGCGAGAGGTTTTCCTCGGTGTAGACCCGGTGGCTTTTCCGCCGCTTTAACAGCTCCAGCAGGTCCCCGTCGAGCGCGAGGTTTTCAAAATCCATCGGCAGCTTCACCCGCGCCTCTTCCCCCCGCATCGGGGCCTTGCAGAGGGGCGGCTGGGGGAGGCGACGGACCTGGTCGGACTCAAAGTCCGCGGCGTAGGGGTCAGTCAGGCGGTTCCCTTTCATAAAATCCCGGCCCTCCCGGATCAGGCGGTCCTGGACATCTTTTTGCAGCATCGTAAACGCTCCTTTCGGCTTGTTTTCTGCATCCAGTATAGCACAGTTTCCGGAATTTGGAAATGCGTCCACGCAAAATTCAGGCAGTTTTTGCCGCA
>DVHA01000164.1 GCA_018712425.1 Candidatus Faecivivens stercoravium
AAAGAGTGCGTCGACATGATCCTCGGGGCCGGCATCCCGGCAGGCCCGATCTACAACGTCTCGGACATCATGGAAGACCCCCACATCCGGGACGACCGGGAGATGTTTATCCACGTCGACCACCCGGTCATGGGGGACGTCATCCTGAATGGCAACCCGGTCAAGCTCTCGGACACCAAAGTGGGCATCCGGTTCCCCTCCCCCACCCTCGGGCAGCACAACGAAGAAATCCTCGAAAGCCTCGGCTACACGGCCGGCGAGGTCGAAGGGTTTAAGGAGAAAGGGGTGCTCTAAATGAAAGAGATTGTCATCCTCTCGGCCGCCCGGACGGCGGTCGGCAGGTTCGGCGGGAGCCTTTCCGGCATCCCGGCGGAAAAACTGGGGAGCATCGCGATCGCGGAGGCTCTGAAACGGGCGGGTGTGCAGCCGGAACAGGTCTCGGAAGTGCTGATGGGCTGCGTTTTGCAGGCGGGCCAGGGCCAGAACCCCGCCCGCCAGGCGTCGATCCACGCCGGGATCCCGAAAGAGGTCCCGGCGATGACGGTGAATATGGTCTGCGGGTCGGGGCTTAGGGCCGTGAACCTCGCGGCAGCCGAACTTTTAACCGACGAGGCGGAGATCGTCGTCGCCGGCGGGATGGAGAATATGTCGGCGGCCCCCTACCTCCTGCCGAATGCCCGGTTCGGCTACCGGATGAACGACGGGAAGATGGTGGACGCGATGGTCCGCGACGCCCTCTGGGACGCCTTCTACGACGTCCATATGGGGGTGACCGCCGAGAATATCGCGAAGGAATTTGCCATCTCCCGGGCGGAACAGGACGCCTTCGCGGCCGCGAGCCAGCAGAAGTGCGAGGCCGCCCGGGCAGCGGGAATCTTTAAGGAAGAGATTGTCCCGGTGGAAGTGAAGCAGAAGAAAAATACCTTCCTCTTCGACACCGACGAGCAGCCCCGGGACGGGGTGACGGCCGAAAGCATCGCGAAACTCCGCCCGGCCTTCCTCCCCGACGGGACGGTGACGGCAGCGAACGCCTCCGGCATCAACGACGGGGCGGCGGCGCTGGTCCTCACCACCGCCGAAAAGGCGGCAGAGCTGGGCCTTAAGCCGATGGCCCGCTGGATTGCCGGGGCGGCGGCCGGGGTGGAGCCGGCGGTCATGGGCCTCGGGGCGGCGGAAGCGGCCCTCAAGGTCATGGCAAAGACCGGCATTACATTGGACCAGCTTTCGCTCATTGAGGCGAACGAAGCCTTCGCTTCCCAGTCGATCGCCTGCGCCAGGGTCGGCGGCTGGGAAGCTTGCATGGAAAAGGTGAACGTAAACGGCGGCGCGATTGCCCTCGGCCACCCGGTCGGGGCGTCCGGCGCTCGGATCCTGACCACCCTCCTCTACGAGCTGAACCGCCGGGGCGGCGGCAAGGGGCTCGCGACGCTCTGTGTCGGCGGCGGCATGGGGGTGGCCGCGGTCGTGGAGGCCTTTGGTAAGTGAAATTCGTCCCTGCGGGACGAGTGAAGGGTGAAAAGTGAAATTTGCCCCTGCGGGGCAAGTGAAGATATCGCTTCGCGATGATTAAAAACTGTCCACTGACCACTGATAAACTCCGGAGGTGTAACCATGCCCACAATGGACGAGATGCTGAAACAGTATCTGACCTATACCCAAAAACTCTTTGACGAATGCCCGCTGCCGGTTACAAACGAAATCGGCGGGGTGGAAGAATTCATGCTCCCGATGGACGACGGGGTGCGCCTCCGGACGACCCTCTGGAAACCGGCTGGGAAGACCCCCTACCCGCTCATCCTGCTGCGCAGCTGTTATCCCGGCCAGGAAGTTCTCCTGCGCCTTAAAGCGGAAGAGGTCTGCAAGCGGGGCTTCGGGGTGATGCTCCAGTGGTGCCGCGGGACCGGCGGGTCGGAAGGCGTCTGGGAACCGAACATCTACGACCGGGCGGACGGGCTGGCCACCATGCGCTGGCTCCAGGATAACCCCGAGGTCGAGAGCATCGGCTACTGGGGCGACTCCTACCTTGCCTACACCGGCTGGTGCATGGCCGACGCGGTGCCGGACAAGTGCAAGACGATGTACCTCGGCGTCTACGGCTGCGACCGGCATGTCTCCGCCTACCAGGACGGGCTTTTCCGGCAGGACATCCTGACCGGCTGGGCGATGGGCAACGCCGGGGTGCCGATCACCGCCGACTATATGGCCTCCTGCCGCTACCGGCCGCAGGTCGAGGTGGACGAGGCGCTGTGGGGTGTGAAGCTCCCCTGGTACCGGGACTGGATTACGAACACCGACCGGGACTGCGAATACTGGTCCCAGGGGCTGTGGCAGCGGCTGAAAGAGACCCCCGGCAGGATGAAAATCCCGGTCTTTATCCGGGACGGCTGGTACGACCACCATCTGGGCAGCGCCATCGCCACCTACCGCTACCTGTCGGAGGAATCAAGGTCCCACACGACCCTCCAGCTCGGGCCCTGGAACCACTCTTACGGCTGTGCCCTGACCGGCCAGAGCCATGAGAACCTGAAGGACGATTCGGTCTCCTCGCCGATGGCGTGGTTTGAAAAGATTCTCCTCAAAAAGGAACTGCCGGAGGCGGAGGTGCAGTGCTACGTCTGCGGCGGGGATGAATGGGAGACAAGCAAGACCTTCCCCGCCCCCGGTTCGGTCGAAACGCCCCTCTACCTCGACTTTTCCGGCAAGGCGGAAGACGCTTACAAGCTCTCTCCCAAACGGACCGCGAACGGCCAGGCCCAGTACCTCTACGACCCCAAGAACCCGGTCAAATCCTACGGGGCGGAATCCCTCTTCACCTCCCGGGAGTACGTCGGGTCGCTGCGGCAACCGCCGGTCAGCTGGCGGGGGGATGTCCTCTCCTTCCTGTCGGCGCCCTTTGATTCGGACGTCGAAATCAACGGCAGCATCAAGGTGCGGCTCTATGTCGCCTCCGACGCCCCCGACACCGCCTTCTCGGCCAAGGTGATGGAGGTCTTCCCCGACGGCAGCGCCTACAACATCCGCGGCTCGATTACGACGCTCGCCTACCGCGGCCACTCCGGCCGGCGGCAGAGCTACACCCCGGGGCAGATCGTCGAGGTGGAGATCGACATGTGGGAGATTGTCTGGCTCATCAAAGCCGGCAGCCGGCTGCGGGTCGACATCAGCTCCTCCGACTTCCCCCAGTACGCCGTCCACCCCAACCGCGAAGGCCCCTGGTCGCTCCACGGCGAAACCGACGCCGCCAACCAGACGGTTTACGGCGGGCGGGAATACCCGTCGGCGGTGATCCTGCCGGTACGGGTGAAAAAGTAAACGGTTTATACGGCAGAGGCTCCCCGTATGGGGGGCCTTTTTCATTATATCAACAATATTAACTTTTCAAACGTCCAGTCAACGTCCCGAAGACCGTTCGCTTGACGAACGGTCTCACGCGTTTGGAGCGGGAGACACGGCCGCGTCGAACAGCGGGACCAGGGCCCGCGAGGGTCCTGGTCCATTGGGGTGAAACTTGGTCCCATCCAAGGGGAACCCTTGGTCGCTGCCTTAAGGGCAGCGAAATAAATATTTAATGCTCAAAGCATTGTTATTATTCTCCCAGAAAAAACACAGGGGAATTTTCTGCAAACCCCTTGACAGCCGCAAATTACCTTGCTATAATAGCTAATGTAGTTAGGTAATGAAGAAAGCAAAAGAGGTGAGACAAATGGAAGAACGGGATTACGAACGCCTGATGCGGAAGATGGTGCGGTCGCTGGTTGTACTCCGCTTTAGCGATTTTTCCCAGATGGTTTCCGAGACCATAAAAGGGGAAGGTTTTATCCTGGGCTACCTCTACCATAATTCTTCCGCACAGCCCGGCGACATCTCCCGGATGATGCAGGCCTCCACCGCCTACGTCGCCAAACTCCTGCGGGGGATGGAGGAAAAAGGGCTGATCTTCCGCCGGAAAGATCCGGAGGATAAGCGGAAGATCCTGATCGGCCTGACCGACAAAGGCCGGAACGAGGCCGCAAAAATGGAAGACGCTGTGCAAAAGGGAATGATCCGCTTCCTGAAATCCCTGGGCGACCAGGACGCGCAGACCTTTGTCCGGATCCTCTCCGGCATAGCCGAACGGCAGGAAGGGAAAAAGATCTGACCCTTTTCAGACAAAATAGCGGTAAAACCGCTTTTTTGTTCACAAAAAGCTAACTTTTTTAGCTAATAAAATTCCCTAAAAATTCCAGTTAAATTCAAAGGAGGACAACATGTTTAAACTGTTCCGCTATCTTGGCAAACGGGAGTGGGCGATGGCCGGCTGCGCCCTCCTCTTCATCCTCGGGCAGGTCTGGCTGGACCTGCGGCTGCCGGAGTATATGAGCGAAATCACCGTCCTGGTCCAGACCGAAGGGAGCGCGATGGGGGATATCCTCCATGCCGGCGGGCTGATGCTGCTCTGCGCCCTGGGGAGCATGGTGCTGGCGATTGCGACCGGTTTCCTGACCGCCGTCGTCTCGGCGTCCCTCACCCGCAATTTGCAGTCCGCCCTCTACCACAAGGTCCTCTCCTTCGGCAGCGAAGAGATGGGCCGCTTCTCCACCGCCTCCCTCATCACCCGCACCACCAACGACGTCACCCAGGTGCAGATGGTGCTGTCGATGGGCCTCCAGATGCTGGTCAAGGCACCGGTCACGGCGGTGCTGGCCATCCTCAAAATCCAGGAAAAAGGCAGCCCCCAGTGGACCCTGTTAACCGCCGCCGCCGTCATCCTGCTGCTGGTGGTGCTGGGGCTCCAGATGGTCTATGTGCTGCCGAAGTTTAAAAAGGTCCAGAAGCTGACCGATAACCTAAACCGGATCATGCGGGAAAACCTCACCGGCCTCCGGGTCGTCCGGGCCTACAACGCTGAAAACTACCAGGAAGGCAAATTCACCGGCGCCAACGACGCCCTCACCGACAACAACTTAAAGGCAGGCCGCGCCACCTCGCTGATGGGCCCCTTTATGAGCCTCGTCATGAACGGCGTCTCCCTCGGGATTTACTGGATCGGCGCTTATATCATCGAAGCCGCCGGGATGGGCGACAAGCTGACCATCTTTTCCAACATGGTCGTCTTCTCCTCCTACGCGATGCAGGTCATCATGTCCTTCCTGATGCTGTCGATCATCTTTGTCCTTTACCCCCGCGCCCAGGTCTCGGCCCAGCGGATCCGCGAGGTGCTGGACACCGCGCCTACCATGCAAAATGGTACCGAAACCCGCGGGGACGGGACGGAAGGCGAAGTCGTCTTCGACCACGTCTCCTTCCGCTACCCCGGCGGCGACGGGTATGTGCTGGAGGACATCTCCTTCACCGCCCACAAAGGCGAGACGGTCGCCTTCATCGGCGCCACCGGCTCGGGCAAATCCAGCCTCGTAAACCTCATCCCCCGCCTCTACGACGTGTCGGAAGGGAGCGTCAGGGTCGACGGGGTGGACGTCCGGGACTACGACCGGGAGGCCCTGCGGAACAAGCTGGGCTATGTCTCCCAGAAGGCGGTCCTCTTCGCCGGCGACATCCGGGGCAACATCACCCTCGGTGAGAACGGCAAAGGCCCGGAGGACAACGAAACGGTCGACAAAGCCCTCTCGATCGCCCAGGCTTCCGAATTTGTCGATAACCTCCTCGACGGCGTAAACGCCCCGGTCGCCCAGGGCGGCGCCAACTTCTCCGGCGGCCAGAAACAGCGGCTCTCGATCGCCCGGGCGGTCGCCCGCAAACCGGAAATCTATATCTTCGACGACTCCTTCTCCGCCCTCGACTACAAGACCGACCGGGTGCTGCGGGAACGGCTGAAAACCGAGACCGCCGGCGTCACGACGCTGATCGTCGCCCAGCGGATCGGCACGATTATGGACGCCGACCGGATCGTCGTGCTGGACGACGGCAAGGCCGTCGGCATCGGCAGACACAAAGAGCTGCTTAAGACCTGCCCGGTCTACCAGGAGATCGCCGCGTCCCAGCTTTCAAAGGAGGAACTGGAAAGATGAACCGCAACATGATGAAACGAAACGTCCCTCTGGACAAAAACGAACCCCACCCCAAAGGCGGCCTCTCCGCCCTCGCCCGCTTCTGCAAGCCCTACTTCCCCGCCATCGCCGTGGCGCTGGTCTGCGCGGTCGGCGGCACCATCTTCACGATCATCGGCCCCGATAAGCTCTCCGAGCTGACCGACGTCATCTCGGCCGGGCTGATGGGCGGGATCGACATGGCGGCCGTCACCC
Organism: Candidatus Faecivivens stercoravium; assembly: GCA_018712425.1. Lineage (GTDB taxonomy): Bacteria > Bacillota > Clostridia > Oscillospirales > Ruminococcaceae > Faecivivens > Faecivivens stercoravium. Next base: position 6,243 of record DVHA01000164.1, read on the forward strand.
GGATTGCCGCCACCCTCGCCGTCATGTACGGCCTCTCCTTCCTGCTGAGCGTCCTCCAGGGGCAGCTGATGACCGGCGTCACCCAGAAGGCCTCCCGGCAGCTGCGGGAGGCGATCAGCAGAAAGGTCAACCGCCTCCCGATCGACTACTACAATAAGACCACCTTCGGCGACATCCTCTCCCGGGTCACCAACGACGTCGACCTGATCGGCCAGACCATCCAGTCGAGCATCATCACCTTCGTCTCGGCGGTCGTCACCCTTGTGGGCTGCCTTGTCATGATGTTTGTGACCAACTGGGTGATGACCCTCTCGGCCATCGCCGCGACCCTCCTGGGCTTTTTGCTGATCACCCTGATCACCAGCCGCTCCCAGAAGTACTTCGTCGCCCGCCAGCAGGAACTGGGCGAGATCAACGGCCATATCGAGGAGGCCTACTCCGGCCACACCGTCCTGCGGGTCTATAACGCCGAAAGGCAGTTCTCGGAAACCTTTGAAAGCTTAAACGAAAAGCTCTACAATGCCAGCTGGAAGAGCCAGTTCCTCTCCGGCCTGATGATGCCGGTGATGAACTTTGTCGGGAACCTGGGTTACGTCACCGTCTGCGTCGTCGGCGCGCTTCTCGCCCTGAACGGCAGCATCACCTTCGGCGTCATCGTCGCCTTCATGGTCTACGTCCGGCTGTTCACCAGCCCCCTCTCCCAGATTGCCCAGGCCCTCACCAGCCTCCAGTCGGCCTCCGCCGCCGCCGGGCGGGTGTTCGAGTTCCTGGAGGCGGAGGAGATGGAGGACGAATCCGGCAAGACGAAGACCCTCTTAAATCCCACCGGCCAGGTCACCTTCTCCCACGTCAAATTCGGCTACACCCCGGGCCGCCCGATTATCAAGGACTTCAACCTCGACGTCAAACCCGGCCAGAAGGTCGCGATTGTCGGGCCGACCGGCGCCGGCAAGACGACCCTTGTCAACCTCCTGATGCGGTTTTACGAATTAAACGGCGGCTCCATCTCGATGGACGGGGTAAACCTCCACGACATCACCCGCGAAAACGTCCACGACCTCTTCGGGATGGTCCTCCAGGACACCTGGCTGTTTGAAGGGACCATCCGCGAGAACCTCTGCTACGGCAAGGCCGGCATCACCGACGGACAGCTCGACCGGGCCTGCAAGGCGGTCGGCCTCCTCCACTTCATCCGCGCCCTCCCCCACGGCTACGACACCGTCCTGGACGCCAGTGTCAGCCTGTCGGAAGGCCAGAAGCAGCTCCTCACCATCGCCCGGGCGATGATCGAGGACGCGCCGATGCTAATCCTCGACGAGGCCACCAGCTCGGTCGACACCCGGACCGAAATCCTGATCCAGAAGGCGATGGACGAACTGACCCGCGGCCGCACCTCCTTCGTCATCGCCCACCGGCTCTCGACCATCAAAAACGCCGACATCATCCTGGTCCTCCGGGACGGCGACGTCGTTGAAAGCGGCAGCCACGAAGAGCTCCTCGAAAAAGGCGGCTTCTACGCCGAACTCTACAACGCCCAGTTTTCAGACGCAGCGTAAACGCTGCGCTGAAAGTGATGGCGTGATGCGCTGCCCACGGGGCAGCGTGATGCAGCGCTCCGCGCCGTGATGTGTTCCCCTTCGGGGAACGTGAAGGTACGCTTCGCTCATTTAAAAAAGCTTTCCGAAAAGTGAATGCGGTATTTCACCCGCAAACCTTTCCGGAAAGCTTTTTTTAATGGAGAAATGCGGAGCATTTCCATCCTTAACGTTCCCCGCAGGGGAACATCATCACAGGCCCGCAGGGCCGACATCACGGCGCGCAGCGCCACATCACTCCATCACTCCACCCACGCGCCTTCCGCGTTCACATAATACCCGCCGATATCGGCATCGGCGGCCATCTTCCCGGTCTCGGTGAGGTAGTACCACTCGCCCTTCCACTCGACCCATTGGGCCGCCTTCATCGCGCCCGAGCCGCCGAAGAAGTACCAGTCCCCGTTTTCGTCCTCATACCACCAGTCGGAAGCCATGCCGCCCCAGTCGTAGAAGTAGTAGGTTGTCCGGCCGACCGTATGCAGCCCATTATCGACCATCCGCCCGGTCTTCGGCTCGAGGTAGTACCAGACGTTCCCGATTTGCAGCCAGCCGGTCGCCATCTTCCCGTCCGCGCCGAAATAGTACCAGCCGTCCGGGAGTTCGACCCAGCCGGTCTGCATAAAACCGCTCTCGTCGAAATAGTAAAGCGCGCCCTCGTATTCATAGAGGCCCTTCACCCGCTTGCCGTCAAGATACAGCATCGTCCCCATCGAATATTCGTGGAACCCGTCGGC
>DVHA01000018.1 GCA_018712425.1 Candidatus Faecivivens stercoravium
CCGAAAGCGGGAATCAGGAAATAGAAAAACTCAAGGATACCTTTTTTGAAGGTGTCCATCTGCCGGTAGTTGCGGGCGATCAGCGCCGCAAAGGTGACAATCAGGCCGAATTTTAACAGTTCGGAGGGCTGAAAGCTGAAACCGCCAAGATAAATCCAACGCTTCGCGCCGGCACCCGTTCTGTCTTCGAACAGCAGTGCGACCGCCGTCAATCCCAGACAGACGATATAAATCAGCCGGTACAGTTTCTGGTAAAGGTGATAGGGGATATACGAAAGGACAAACATCGCGACAAGCCCCATGGCAACGAAAAGTACCTGCCGCATGACAATCGAGATGCCGCTGTCGTTTTCATTTAAAGAAGTCGCGTAGCTGGCCGAAAAGACCATAATCAGCCCGATCGTCATCAGGACGATCACCAGAAAGAAAAAGGAAATATCCATCCGGCCCGCCCGGCTCTGCCGCCGGAGTTTTGCGGGCTTGCGGGACAGGTTCCCCCGTATCCCCTTCTGCGGGGCGCGCCGCCGCCGGCCGGAGGACGTTGTGCCCGGGGCCGCCGGAGTACGGGAAGGGCTGCGGGCAGGCGCGCCGGAAGCGGTGCGCGATGGGGACGGGCTCCCCGTGCGGATATCCATATACACCCGGCTCTGCCTGTTTGCGCCGCGATCAATGGCCATGAAGACCCTCCTTCCAGGGAATCAGTGTTTGGAAAATAAAACCATTTGCCCGGGAAAACCGGGATTACAGGTAAAGGTACGCCGACAGGATCGAAACAGCCGCCCCCGCAAGGCCCGCCCCGGCGTAAAGGCCGGAGACCGCCTTGCCGCTGAGCCCCCTATCCAACAGGAAACCCCCGAAGGAACCGGGGCCGGGCTTTTTGCCGAAAGCCTGGCGCACGACTCTTATGATAGCATAAATCCCCTCAAAAATAAAGGGGATTCCGGCCGGCAGGATAAAAAACGGCGCGCCCGCCGCGACAGCTGCCATCACCGGCAGGGTGCCCAGGAGCATCCGGCCGCCTCTCCCCTCCCGCATCTTTTCGGGCGGGAAGGCAAAAAGGAGCAGCCCCAGCGCCGCCCCCGCCATCCCGAAGGAGACCGACGCCATCCCCCGCATCCCGAACACCGCCGAAACCCCGGCGGACGCAAAGGCAAGGGGGAGCGAGGCGCTGGCACACTGGCCGCTGACCGCCCCGCAGGCGTCCCCGCCGCAGCAGGCCCCCAGCAGCAGGAGCACCATCGCCGCCATCCAGATGGCCCCGAAATTCACCTGGGTCCCGATAAAGGGGATGAGGACGATATTCGACTGCTCCCCCAAAAAACGCAGGGCCAAAAGGAACGCGACCGACACCCCGAGGATCAGGGCAATCCGGAAAAAGAGGGGCATCTCCGGCATCCGGTTCCCCCTCCGCCAGTCGTCCGTTAGCCCCACCGCAGCGTAGAGGGCCGCCGAAAAGAGCACCGCCAGCACCTTCCCCGCCTCAATGCCGGGGGATAAGCTGCCGCCGGAAATAAGCAGGATGAGAAGGGCCAGAAGGGAAGCGGGGACTAAACCGATGAGCAGCGGAAGCGCCCCGAATTCGGGGGCGTCCTCCTGCCCCGGCGTGACCGATTCCCCCTTTTTCACCATCAGGCTGCGGCCCATCCCCTTCTTTTGCAGCCACCCAGCCAGCCGGCCGCCGGTGAGGGCAGCCAGCAGGAAGGCGGCCACCGCCGCCAGCAGTTCAGTCATCCGTCACCCTCCTTCCGGCTGTCCCGGACGTCCCGGAGCTTGCCCGGCTTCGGCTTTTTCCGCCGCCACTCCGGTTCGCCGGCCAGAGGGGTCAATTCCTTATCGTGATAGACATGGCTGATAATCTGTTCAAACCGGCTCTGCCGCCCCGCCTTGAAGAGGACGACGTCCCCGGGCCGCCGGTCGGTCCGGAGGTAGCCGGCAATCGCGCGGGCGTCGGGGAAGGTCTGCACCCGGGTGCGGGAATGGGCGGCGGCGCCGCTGGCAATATCTTCCGCGTGGGGGCCGGTGGCCAGCAGCAGTTCCGCCCCCGCCGACGCCATCTGCTGCCCGGCTTCGAAGTGGGCCCTGACGGCGTACCCGCCCAGGTCCTCCATCTCCCCCAGCACCACGATTTTGCGCTGGCCGTCAAATTTGGCGAAATAGGCGGCCGCTTCGGCGACGCTCTCGGGGGAAGAGGTCCAGCAGTCGTTGATGATGAGCGCCCCGTTGGAGGCGCGGAGCAGCTGTAAGCGCCCCGGCAGCGGCCGGAAGGCCTCCAGCACATACCGGATGTCATCAATCGAAGCCCCCATCAGCTCGGCGGCCGCATAGGCCGCCAGCGCGTCGTAGCAGCTCCCCCGCCCCGGCAGCCGGAGGTTTACCCGGGTGGTGCGGCCGTAGCTTGTGATATCCATCACCGTCCCGTCCCGGTCCTCCGAGACAATCTTCCCGGTGACGTCGCAGGGGGTCTCGATCCCGTAATAGAGGATATCCCCGTTGACATACTGGTTGAGGTCGTAAAGCAGCGGGTCGTCGGCGCAGAGGATGACCGGGTCGCCCCCGTCCATCGCGTCGGTAATCGAAAGCCGTTCTTTTAAAAGCTCTTCTCGGCTGCCGAAGGAGCCGATATGGGCGCTGCCGACGCCGGTGATGACGGCGGCGGAGGGGCGGCAGATCTTCGAGAGCCGCTTAAAGCTCCCTCTGGTCGTACAGGCCATCTCCACCACCGCGAACCGGTCGCCGTCGTCCAGCCCCAGGAGCGTCTCGGGGATGCCAAGGTCGCCGGTCAGCTCCCAGCGGCTGCGGCTGGCCTTCTGGCCCTGGGAGAGGATCCGGTAGAGCATCTCCCGGACGGTCGTCTTGCCGTCCCCGCCGGCAATCGCGATCAGGCGGGTGTGGAACTGGCGGCGGTACCAGGCGGCGATCCGGCAGAAGGCGTCGTAGGGGTCCCCCTCGCATTTGGCGCAGGGGTAGCCGGGGGAAACCGGCAGCGACGGCGCGATAACCGCCTGCGCCCCCATCTCCGCCGCCCGGGAGGCGGTGCCGGGCTCCAGCTCGATATAGAGGCAGCCCGGGCGGATCTGGTCCGGCTTTGCCGCAATCCAGGTGATTTCGGGGTCGTCTTCCGGCCGCACGACCCACTGGGCGTCCGCTGCCTTCACAAGCCAGCTTAAACGTTCCTTCTGCATCTTGCACGTCCTCCCTTCCGGGCCTCAGCCCAGCGTTTTCAGCGCCTCGGCCACCACTTCCCGCTCGTCGAAGTGCCGCTTCTCATGGCCGATGATCTGGTAATCCTCATGGCCCTTGCCGGCCAGCAGGATGGTGTCCCCCGGCTCCGCGTTCTGGACCGCCCAGTAGATCGCCTTCCGGCGGTCGGCGATGGTCACATGGGGGGTGTCCCAGCCCCGCAGGCCGGGCAGGATCTCCGAAATAATCGCGTCGGGGTCCTCGGTGCGGGGGTTGTCGGAGGTGACGATGACAAAGTCGGCGTATTTGGCCGCCGCCTCGGCCATCAGCGGCCGTTTGGTCCGGTCGCGGTCGCCGCCGCAGCCAAAGAGGCAGACAAGCCGCCCCTTGACCGTCTCTTTAAGGGATTTAAGCGCGCTCTCCAGCGGGGCGGGCGCGTGGGCATAGTCGGTGATGACGGTGAAGTCCCGGCCGGTCGGGATGACCTCCATCCGGCCCTTGACCCCCTCCACCGCCTGGAGGGGCGGGAGGATCCGCTCCATCGGCAGCCCGAGGGAGAGGCAGAGGCCCGCAGCCGCGAGGAAATTCCGCACCGAAAAGACCCCGGGCATATGGAAATGGACGGGATATTCTTCCCCTTTATAAAGGAGGGTGAATTCCACCCGGTCGGGGTGGCAGACAATCCCCCTGGCGCAGAGGTCCGCCCCTTCCGGCTCGGAAGTAAAGGTGAGGAGGGGGAGCTCCTTCCCGGCGAGGGCGGGGAGGTCTTTGACCACCCGCCGGCCGTATTCGTCATCGATGCCGACAACCGCCTTTTCGCAGCGGGAGAAGAGCTTTTCCTTGGCGGCGAAATAGCTTTCCATATCGCCGTGGTAGTCGAGGTGCTCGTGGGAGAGGTTGGTAAAGGCGGCCGCTTTATAGAAGCTGTCGCCGATCCGCTGCTGCTCCAGTGCGTGGGAGGAGACCTCCATCACGCAGTACCGGCACCCCTTATCCCGCATCTGCGCATAAAGCCCTTCCAGCTCCATCGCCTCGGGAGTGGTGTTTTCGGCGTGGATGACTTCGGAACCGATCTCGTTCTGGATGGTGCCGATCAGCCCCACCATCGTCCCGTCCGCCTCCAGCACCTTTTTGACGAGATTCGTGACGGTGGTCTTCCCCTTGGTGCCGGTGACGCCGATGAGGGTCATGCTTTTAGACGGGTGGCCGAAGAAGGCGGAGGCCGCCTCCCCGTAAAACCGGCGGGTGTCACCCGTCACAAGCTCCTGGGCAAGCCCCAGCGGCTTTTCGGTGACGGCGCAGCAGGCCCCTTTTTCGAGGGCGGAGGCCGCGTATTTGTGCCCGTCCGCCGCCCCGCCCCGGATGGCGACAAACAAATCGCCGGGGTTTACCTTCCGGGAGTCGCAGGTAACCCCCGCCACCTCCGGGTCAAAAGGCGGCGCCTCCCCTTTCCAATCCATGCTTTTTAACAGTTCTGACAGCCGCATGTTGACCCCTTCCTTTCCGGTTTTTGTTTCTATGATTTTCGATTATTTTTTGGGTGCTGCGCACGCTTTGTTATAGGCTGAGCAGCCGTGGACAGCTTCGGAAGTACGGGAGGTGGGCGCCTGGGAAAGGGCTCTGCCCTCTCCACTCCCGCGACCCCTTTAAAAAGGGGTCGATCCTAAACTTTTGATCTTCGCCCGCCGTTTCGTAACTTTAGTGCCAGCGCCGATTGTAGCGTCTTTTTGAGTTTTTTCGCAAAGCTGTTCATAGCCTTTTGCTTACGCGCCGTCTTCGCCCGAAACGACGCACTCGATCTCGACAACCGTCCCGCGGGTCAGCGTCGTACCGGCCTCATATTCCTGCAAGACAACCCTGGCCTTTGTGTTATTGGCGGCGCCGCCGGAAATCCGGACGTTTAGGCCATAGCTGCCCAGCGTCTGGCTTGCCTGGGCCGGCGTCAGCCCGAGGACATTCGGCATCGTGACGGTCGAAATCTCGCTCCCTTCGGTATAGAGGACGATGGTCGATTCATTCGGCACCCTCGAGCTCTCTTCCGGGTAGACGTCGATGACGTTCTCCCCATCCCCGATGATATACGCTTCCAGCCCCTGGGAGCGGAGTTTCGCTTCCGCGGTCGCGAGGTCTGCGCCGACAAGGCCGGTGGGGACGCTGACTTCCTGGTTGGCGAGCTCTTCGTCGGTGTAAGTGGTGCCGATGCCGAGGTAGGGCAGGATATCCGACATAACGGTCGAGGCCAGCGGGCCGACGACGGTGTTGGCGTAGGAGGTATCGCCCTGGGTCGGGCTGTCGATCAGCACCAGCGCCGCGACCTGGGGGTCGTCGGCCGGCGCGAAGACGAAGTAGGAGAAGACGTACATCTCTTCTTCGCCCTCTTCGACGGTGTTGGTCAGGATCTGGGCGGTACCGGATTTTCCGCCGATGCGGTAGCCGGCGACCGAAGCGTTGGTGCCGCCGTTGGCCGAAACGACCTGTTCCAGGCCGTCCCGCATGATGGCGGAGGTCTCTTCCGAAATAACCTGGCGCTTGACCTCGGTGCCGAATTCCTCGACGGTGTTGCCGTCCTGGTCGATGACCCGGTCGACGACCCGGGGGGTCAGGAGATAGCCGCCGTTGACGCCGGCGACGGCCGCCGTCAGCATCTGGAGGGGGGTGACGGTGTTGGACTGGCCGAAGGAACAGGAAGCCAGCGAGATATTGCTCATCGTCTCGTCGTAGTAGACGCCGACCCGTTCGGCCGGCAGGTCGATGCCGGTCTTTTCGGTCAGGCCGTACGCCTGGTAGTATTCAAAGAACCGGTCCTGCCCCAGACCCAGGCCGATTTCCATAAACGCGGGGTTGCAGGAGTTGACGAGCGCCTGGATAAAGGACTCCTGGCCGTGGCCGGAGCGGTTGTGGCAGTGGATCGAGAGGGTGCCGCTGCCGTCCTTAAATTCGACGACGCCGTTGCAGTAATAGGTCGAATTGACCGTCGCGGTCCCCTCTTCGAGGGCGGCGGAGGCGGTGACGATCTTAAAGACCGAACCGGGCTCGTAGGTATCGGTGATCGTCTTGTTCTGCCACTGGGTCTCGCGGGCCTCGGCCCGGGCGGAGGATTTTTCCTCCTCGGTCTCCAGAAGGTCGATCTGCTGGAGGGTGTAGCTGTCGAGGATGGTATAGGGGTCGTTGAGGTCGTAGTTGGGATAGCTGGCAAGGCCGAGGATACCGCCGGTGTTGGTGTCCATGACGATAATCGCGGCGCCGCCCTCCGGCTGGTACTGGTCGACGGCGCTCTGGAGGGCGCTTTCGATGTACTGCTGGATGACGGTGTCGATAGTGGTGACGATCGAGTAGCCGTCAACCGCGTCGTAAGTCCGTTCATAGGTGGTCGGCAGCGCATCCTGGAGGGCGTCCTGGGCGGTGATGATCCGGCCGTCGGTGCCCGATAGGACGTCGTCATACTGGGCTTCCAGACCATAGATGCCGGTATCCTCGCTGTTGCAGAAGCCGATGACGCTGGACGCCAGCGTCGAATAGGGGTAATACCGCTTGGTGGAGACTTCGGTGGAAACGCCGACATAATCCTTTTCGTCCAGCACTTCCAGGAGGGCGTTGATCGCGCTGCGGTCGGCCCGGTCGGCGATCTTGCGGTAGCGGCGGTTGGTGTAGGACATCTGTTCCAGCACGTCCTCCACGTTAAGCCCCAGCGCCCCGGCGAGGTCGCTCGCCATCTGCTGCTGGAGGGACTCCTTGGAGGGGACCGGCTGTTCGTTTTCCTGCGCCGACGCAATCTGCTTATCGAACTCCTCGTCGATCGTCGCGGGGTCGATGATGACGTTCCAGGCGGTGGCCGACTGGGCCAGCACGTTCATATTGGTGTCGTAGATGGTGCCGCGGGTCGCCTTAATGGTGGAGTCGGACAGCTGCTGCCGGGCGGCGCGGCCCTCCATCTCCTCCCCGCGGACAACCGACCAGTTGAACAGGTTGACCACGACGTAGACCAGCACCACCAGCATCACCGGGCAGACGACAAAGACAAGCCGCTGCATCATCGTCATACTGGAAAGTTTTTTGAACAAACGAAACATAGGTTCCCTCCCTTGGGGCTGGCCCTGCGGCAGCAGGACCCCGAATATGGACAAAATACGGAATGGCTGTAAAAATTGATGAAACGGTCCCTGAAAATTTTATAAAATGGCCCCTATATGAATAGAAGGTCGAGAGACCGCTCTCAACCTCCTGCTAAAATGTATAAGGGTTCCGGGGAAAAAATACCGGCGGACAGCCCACCCCGGGGGACATCGCTTTTAAAAGTCGATTCCGAGCCCCGCGAAAAAGTCGGCGATGATGTCGATGAGCGTCCGGCTCTTTTCCGGGGTCTTGATGACGTTTTCCTGCTGCATTTTCAGGTATGTAACCTGGCTCGAGTCGGGTTTGACCATCCCCAGCTCCTCGGTCGCGATCTGCTCGACCGTCGACAGGGACATCTGGCCGTCCAGTTCCGCCTCCATCCGCACCTTCTCGCTGGTCAGTTCCTCCAGCCGGGCGGTGGCGTCGTTGATCTGGGCACCCAGTTCGGCGATCTGGACACGGCCGTAGAGCGAGGCGAAGACAATCGCCAGGATCACCAGCGCCATCGAGACGATTTTCGCCGGATGGGGCAGCTTTTCCCGTTTCGGCAGCCGTTCAATCTTCGGCGCCTGCTGCGGCTGTTCAAACCGTTCAAAATTATAGTCCCTCTTGGATGCGAGATTACTCTGCATGAGGCCATTACTCCTTTATCTCAGTCGGTTGTTACCTGTACCGTTCATGGATTTTTTCCAGCACCCGCAGTTTGGCGCTGGCCGAGCGGCGGTTGTGCTTTAACTCCTCTTCAGAGGGGAGGACAGGCTTGCGGGTGATCACCTTCGCGGCCGGAGTCCGCCCGCAGACGCAGACGGGGAATTCCGGCGGGCAGACACACCCGCGGGCGAGGTCTAAAAATTTCTGCTTAACCATCCGGTCTTCCAATGAATGGAAGGTGATGATGCAGAGCCTTCCGCCCTCGGAAAGGCAGTCAAACGCGGCGTCGATGCCGTTTGAGAGCGCGTCCAGCTCGGAATTGACGGCGATCCGGAGCGCCTGGAAGGAGCGCTTGCAGGGGTTTTTCTCCCGTCTGGCCGCCGCCGGCATCGCGCTCTTGATGAGGTCCGCCAGCTGGAAGGTGGTCAAAACCGGTTCCTTTTCCCTTTTTTCCACAATCTTCCGGGCGATCTGGCGGGAATACCGTTCCTCGCCGTACTCCCATAAAATCCGGGCGATTTCGCTTTCGGAGGACCGGGCCAGCAGTTCGGCGGCAGTCTCCCCCTCTTTGCTCATCCGCATATCGAGGGGCGCGTCTTCCCGGTAGGAAAATCCCCGCTCAGGGTTGTCCAGCTGCCAGCTGGAGACGCCAAGGTCCAAAAGGACACCGTCCACCGGAAGGGCCTGCCGCTCTTCCAGGCGGGACGCCATATTGCGGAAATTGTCGTGGACCACTTCCGCCTGGGGATAGGGGGCCAGACGTTCAGCTGCGGTCTTGACCGCATCGGGGTCCTGGTCAAAGGCGATGAGCCTGCCGGTGGTGAGGCGTTTCGCAATCTCCCGGCTGTGGCCGGCGCCGCCGGCGGTGCCGTCGACATAGATCCCGTCCGGCCGGATCCGGAGGCCGTCCAGCGACTCCTGGAGCAGGACGCTCACATGTGCAAATTCCATCCGGCCAAAACCTCCCGCGTTTGATGGGCGCGCCAAACACACGCCCCCCTTTTCCAGGGTTCACCTTTATTATAACGTCTCCGGACGGATTTTGCAACCTTTTTTTATCGGAAGTTCCGCGGACAGTTTATGAAATCGCCCATTTTTTTAACTGGAACCGCTTTCTGGGGAGAGTTTATGTGACTTTTGCAGAGAGGCGTGCGTTATTTTGCCCCATTGCACCGGCACCCGGCATCATACCCTGTCCTTCGAGAAGGCGACCGAGCCCCAGCCGATCTTGCGGATCATCCCTTCCTGGCTGCCGAAGCGGAGGATGTCGTCATACCGGTCAGGGTCAGCGATAACCGCGTCGCAAACCTTCACCGTGTCGGACACAATTTCATTCGGGACGCCGAGGAAACCGTGGCCGGGATAGAGGGTATCAAATTCACCCAGCCGCTTTTCCAGCCGGAGAAGCCCCTCCCGGTAGGCCCGGATGGTCATATACTCCCGGTGCTCCACCTCCGGCAGCGGCCCGAAGATAAAGGTCGGGGTGCAGCAGAGCGCGTCCCCGCTGAACAAAATCCGGCGCCTCCGGTCGAGCAAGCCGGCGCACCCGGCGCTGTGGCCGGAGATGTGGAGGAGTTCCAGTGTTTCCCCGCCGCCCAGGTCAAACGTAAATCCGGCGTCCACCGGGACGATCCCGTAAGGCCGGAAGGGCGGGACATCCTCCGGCCCGTAATAGTCCCCTTCCACGGGGATAAAAGCCCTGCGGCCCTCCGGCGTCATACTATCGGCCAGCGGGGATAAGTCGTAGCGGTGGATAAACACCCGGTCAAACTGGACGTTGCCGAGGGTGTGGTCGCCGTGGAAATGGGTGTTGAAGACGTCGTAGGGCTTATCGGTCAGGGTCTCGACGAGGGCGCGCAGGTCCCCTATGCCGAAGCCGGTGTCGATCAGCACCGCCCGTTCGGGCCCGGTCACCAGGTGCATCCAGGCGTCCCCGCCCATCCCCGGGCTCCGGGAAAAGATCGAATAGACCCCTTCCGCCAGCTCGAATACCTCCACCGGCCGGTCGCAGCCGTACCGTCTGGCCTTCCCTTCCGCCCGGAGGGTGGAAAGCTGTCCGGCGCCAAGGCGGCTCTGGTTTTCAATGATCATATTGTACCATCCTTTCTGGATATCAAATACAGTGGAAACGGTTTACCGAAGAAACCGGTTCTATTCGATTTTTTCACCCCATCCGTTCAAATGCTGCACAAAAAAGATAACTTTCGGGCTGGGCTTTTCCCGCAGAATATGTTATACTGAAAAGAAAACGGCATAA
>DVHA01000165.1 GCA_018712425.1 Candidatus Faecivivens stercoravium
CGACCGCGTCGTCAGCAATCAGCCGGTGGCCGCGCTTGATCAGTTCCATCGCGCATTCGCTCTTGCCGACGCCCGAGTCGCCGGTGATGAGGATGCCTTCGCCGTAGACTTCAACCAAAACGCCGTGGCGGGTGATACGGGGGGCGAGCTCGGTGTTCAGGAAGTTGATCATCGAGACGGTCAGGTTGGTGGTCGCCTCCGAGGTCGTCAGGATCGGCACCTGGTACTTCTGCGCCGCCTCCAGAAGCTCGGGCAGCACCTCCAGCCCTCTGGTCACAATGACCACCGGGACATGGTAGGCGCAGAGTTTGTCCATCCGCTCCCGCAGCACATCCTTCGGCAGGTCGAGGAGGAAAGCGTTTTCCATCTTGCCGAGGACCTGGATCCGCTCGTTGTCAAAATATTCGTAAAACCCGTTGATGAAAAGGCCGGGGCGGTTGATATCCGTTGTCGAAATCTGTATATCGGCCGGGTCGCCGGGCAGATAAGCCGCCTCAAGGGAAAACTCCCGGATAATTTTGGAAAGCGAAACACTGTACTGGGTTGCCAAATTGATCACCAATTCCCTTCTGCGGCGGTCCTTTCCGGCCGGGCTTTTCCCGTGCCATCGGTCTTCTGTGCCCCGGGCCTCCCCGGGCAGCCGGCGCCGCCATTTCTTATCCTCATTATACATCATCCCCCGGGGGCCATGCAACACCTTCCAAAGAAATTAAAAAATCTTTGGCAATTTCCACGGAAGATTTTGGGAGGTTACAGGTTTACCGCCGCCGGCCTTTAATTTTCCGGCTTTTGCGGCGGGCGGCTTCCCGGCGGGCCCGGGTTTCCGCTTCGTCCACGGCGTATCCCCCGTCCGCTTCGGCCAGCACATCCCCTTCGGCCCAGCCCGGCCGGGCGGGGAGGCGGACAAATGAGCCGTCCCCCTTTTCACAGACGGCAATCCCCTCTTCAATCCGGTCGATTGTAAGCATCAGGGCCGGCCCTCCGCTGTCGAAACGTCATAATTCCCGCTCCCGTCCGCCGTGACGACAACCGAGCCGTCGAGGTCGGTGCGGTAGACGGCGGCCGAAACCGCCTCCAGCCGTTCCAGCACCTCCAGGTGGGGGTGGCCGTAATCGTTCCCCTCCCCGCACTCGATGACGGCGATTTCCGGGCCGACCGCCCGGAGGAATTCTTCCGAGGAAGAGGTGTCGGAGCCGTGGTGGCCGACCTTCAGGACGTCCGCGCCGATATCCGCCCCGGAGGCAAGCAGGTCCTCCTCCGCCCCCGACTCCTCGTCGCCGGTAAAGAGGAAGGAAGATTCGCCGTAGTCAAACCGGATGACCAGCGACTCGTCGTTTAAATCGTCATAGTCTTCCACCGGCCCGAGGACGGTGAGCGTCCCGCCGCAGATGGAAACCTGGTCGCCGGGATAGCCGTAGAACATCTCGGTGCCGGTCTCCTCGGCGGCGTCTAAAAGGTCTAAATAGGTGCGGGTGGTGGGGACGATGCTGTCCGGGACGTCCGAGAGCATCAGCCGCCCGACTGTGATCCCTTCCAGCACGGTATCCATCCCGCCGATGTGGTCGGAATGGGGATGGGTGCCGACCGCGAGGTCGATATCCTCAATGCCGGCGGCCGAAAGGTACCCCAGCACCTCGTCCCCCTGGTCATTCTCCCCGGCGTCGATCAGGACGCTTTCGCCGCTCCCCTCAATCAGGATACAGTCCCCCTGGCCGACGTCAATAAAGTGCACCCGCACCTCCCCGCCGGCCGGCGGGTCGAGGACGAGGCCGTCCGGGGTATCCGCTTCCAGCTGCCCGAAGGCCGACTGGACGGCCTGCAAAAGGGTCCGGGCCGAATCCTTGAGGTCGTCCCACCCCTCTTGCCAGCCCGGCCAGTGGAAGCCGTTAAAGAGGACGACAATCGCGTATGTAGCCAGCAGCACCCCCGCCGCCACAATGACCGGCCAGTTGAGCCCCTTTTTCCGGCGGGCAGGGACGGATTTGCCGCCGCTCTTTTTCTTCCCGCTGAGGGGAGTCGTTTTCCCGCCGCTGCGGGCGGCGAAGGAAGTCTTCTTTCTCTTCTGCGCCAAACCGCTCACCCTTTCCGGTTGCCGTTTACCCGGCCCTTCCCTTTAGGCTGGCCGGTGCGGCGGGACGGGGCTTTCGGCGCGGGACGGGCGGCCGCCCCGCGGGGGGCGGAGGATTTTTTCTGGACGGGCTTTTTCCCGCCCTTTCCATCCCGGTGCTCCTCCGGCAGCGGTGGGACGAGGCAGCCGGGGCCGGTGCCGATTAAATCAGTCCGCCCGGCCATCCTAAGCCCCTTGACCACCAGCCGGTGGTTCTGGGGGAGGAAGTACTGGAGCATCGCCCGCTGCATTGCCTTCTCCTCCTTGGTGCGGGGGACGAAGACCGGTTCCATCGTATAGGGGTTAAGGCCGGTATAGAACATGCAGGTGGAGACGGTGCCGGGGGTCGGGTAGAAGTCCTGCACCTGTTCGGGGTGCATATGGTGCTCCTTGAGGAAGAGCGACAGCTCGACCGCGTCCTTGATGGTGCTGCCCGGGTGGGAAGACATCAGGTAAGGGACAAGGTACTGCTTTTTGCCGATCGCTTTGGTAGAGGCGTAAAACCGTTTGGCGAACTCCCGGTAGACCTCGATATGGGGCTTGCCCATGCAGTCGAGGACGTCCGCGCTGCAATGTTCGGGGGCGACCTTCAGCTGGCCGGAGACGTGGTTCGCGACCAGTTCGTCGAGGAAGCCGTCGTCCTTCCCCGCGAGGATGTAGTCGTAACGGATGCCTGAGCGGATGAAGACTTTTTTGACGCCGGGGAGCGCCCGCAGTTTCCGCAGAATCTCCATATACTCGGTGTGGTCGACCTCCAGCGCCGGGCAGGGGGTCGGGGCGAGGCATTTCTTCCCGCCCTTGCAGAGCCCCTGGGTGAGCTGCTTATGGCAGGAGGGGCGGCGGAAGTTGGCGGTGGGGCCGCCGACGTCGTGGATATACCCCTTAAAGCCGGGGAGGGTAGTCAGGAGCTTCGCCTCTTTGAGGATGGATTCCTCGCTCCGGACGGCGATCTTCCGCCCCTGGTGGAAGGCGATCGAGCAGAAGTTGCAGGCCCCGAAACAGCCCCGGTTGTGGGCAATCGAGAACTCCACCTCCTGGAGCCCCGGCACGCCGCCCAGGTCGTTGTAGCTGGGGTGCCAGGTGCGCATATAGGGGAGGTCGTAGACCCGGTCCAGCTCCTCGGTGGTCAGCATCCGCATCGGCGGGTTCTGGACCAGCATCTTGTCCCCATGCCGCTGGATGAGCGTCCGGCCGGTCACCTCGTCCTGGTTGTCCATCTGGAGGCGGGTAGCCTTCGCGTAGTTTTTCTTGTCCCGGGCCACTACCTCGAAGTCGGGGCACTGGACGGCGCCCCAGGGGGTCTCCTCCGGCGGGCAGAGGTAGCAGGTGCCGCGGATATCCCGCATCTGATGGATATCCTCCCCCGCCGCCAGCCGGTGGACGATTTCGATCGTTTGCAGTTCCCCCATCCCGAAGGAGAGGAGGTCGGCCCCGGTGTCGACGAGGATGCTGGGGTGCACCGCGTCCGCCCAGTAGTCGTAGTGGGCAAACCGCCTGAGCGACGCCTCCAGGCCGCCGATGACAACCGGCATATCCGGCCCGTAGATCCGGCGGATGGCCTTTGCGTAGACGGTGAGCGCCCGGTCAGGGCGGTGCCCCGGCTGGCCGCCGGCAGTGTAGGCATCGTAGTTCCGGCGGGAGAGGGAGACCGAGTAGTGGGCGACCATCGAGTCGATGTTCCCCGAGTTGATCATAAAGCCGTACTTCGGCCGGCCGAGGCGGGTGTAGTCGTGGTCGTTCCGCCAATCCGGCTGGGAGATAATCCCGACGGTAAACCCCTCCGCCTCAATCACCCGGGAGATAATGGCCGTCCCGAAGCTCGGGTGGTCGACATAGGCGTCGCCGGTGATGAGGATAAAGTCCAGCTGGGAGATGCCGGCGGCGTTCATCTCGTCCCGGGTGGTTGGCAGGAATCCATGCAGTTTAGCCATCGTGGGCCTCCTTTTTTCAGATCATGTTTTGGGTGCTGCGCACGCTTCGTTTCGGGCAGAAAAGCTGTGAAAGGCTTCGGAAGTACGGGAGGTGGGCGCCTGGGAAAGGGCTCTGCCCTCTCCACTCCCGCGATTTTTTGAAAAAAATCGAGTAAAACTTTTTTATCTTCACCCCGTGGAGCGCAAATTGGGTTACAGCGCCGGTTTTCGCGTTTTCCAATCGCTTTTTTACACCGCTTACGGGTTTTCCATCCGGTCCTTAATTTCCGCCCACTGGGACCGGGTGATGAGGAGTTCCCGGGGCTTGGAGCCGTCCTGCGGCCCGACAATCCCCCGGTCCTCCAGCTCGTCCATCAGCCGGGCGGCCCTGGCGTAGCCGACCTTCAGCCGCCGCTGGAGGTAGGAGGTGGAAGCCTGCCCGGCGTCCAGCACGACGTCGACCGCCTCCATAATCAGCGGGTCGGAGTCGCCCTCGGCGACGTCCCCGCCGCCTTTGCCTTTGCCTTTGGTCTCGGCCGCGGCCCGCTGCTCCATATCGGCGATAATCCGCTGGTCGTACTGGACGGCCTCCGCCTGGTTATCCTTGATAAACTGGACGACGCTCTCGACCTCTTCGTCGCTGACAAAGCACCCCTGCACCCGCAGCGGCTTTTTGCCGACCGGCGCGTAGAGCATGTCCCCGTGGCCCAAGAGCTTTTCCGCCCCGCCGGTGTCGATGATCGTGCGGGAGTCGATCTGGGAGGAGACGGTGAGGGCGATCCGCGAGGGGATGTTCGCCTTGATGAGGCCGGTGACGACGTCGACCGACGGCCGCTGGGTCGCGACAATCAGGTTAATCCCGGCAGCACGCCCCATCTGGGCAATCCGGCAGATCGCGTCCTCCACCTCGTTCGGCGCCGCCATCATCAGGTCGGACAGCTCGTCGATGACGACGACGATATAGGGCATGTGTTCAAGGGGCTCTAAGCCCTCCTGCGCCCCTTCGGCCGCCTGTTTTTCGACCAGCTTATTGTATCCCCTAATGTCCCGGACGGCGTGTTCCGAGAAGGTGGCGTAGCGTTTCAGCATCTCATTGACCGCCCATCCCAGCGCCCCCGAGGCCTTCCGGGCGTCGGTGACGACCGGGACCAGCAGGTGGGGGATGCCGTTGTAGATGACCATCTCGACCATCTTGGGGTCGACCATGATGAGCCGCAGGTCCTGCGGGGAAAAGCGGTAGAGCAGGCTGATGATGATCGAGTTGACGCAGACCGACTTACCGGAACCGGTGGTGCCGGCGATCAGCATATGGGGCATCGCCGCGATGTCGCCGATGGTGATCTGCCCGGCGATGTCCCGCCCGAAAGCGGCCGGGAGGGCGCCCTTGGCGTTGCGGAACTCGTCCGAGTCGATGACTTCCCGGATGGTGACAGTATCGGTGACCCGGTTGGGCACCTCAATGCCGACGGCGGGCTTGTTGGGGATCGGCGCTTCAATCCGGACCCCGGCGGTCGCGAGGTTTAAGGCGATGTCGTCGGCGAGGCCGGTGATCTTGCTGATCTTGACGCCGGTCGAAGGCTGCAGCTCATACCGGGTGACGGTCGGGCCGCGGGTGATGTCGACAATCCGGGTCTGGACGCCGAAGGATTTGAGGGTCTCGACCAGTTTGGAGGCGTTCTGTTTTAACTCCTCGCTCACATCCTCGCTGCGGGGGTTGTGGGGGAGTTTTAAGAGGCTGACCGGCGGCAGGCGGTAGGGCGGAGGGGCTGGCGTCTCAGTAGAATCCGGGATACCGGATTTTTCCGCTGGCATTTCGCCCGCAGCCGCGCCCGTTTCCGTATCCGGCTGGGGATCCGGGTCAAACGGGAGCCCCGATGGCGGGGACTGCGGGGCGTCCTGCCCTTTGCGGATGGCAGAGAAAGCCTCATCCATCCGCTCCTCCAGCCCTTCGGGGGCCGGGGATTCCGGGAGGTCAGGCTGGGCGTCCAGAATCTCCCCGATCGCCTCGCCGACCCCGGCGGGGTTTTCGGAGGAGAACTTGACTGCCGGCTCGGCCGGCTGGACAGGTGATTCCGCCGCGGGCTGGGCAGCCGTTTCCGTCCCGGCGAAGGGGTCTTCCGCTTCCGCCGCCGGTTCCGGATGGCTTGCGGGGGCGGGCGGCGGGGCAGAAGCTTCCGGCTTTTTCTTAAATGCGGCGATAATCGCGTCGAGGTTGCTGGCGTCGGCGGTGGTATCCGTCTCCGGTTCCGGCGGCGACTCTTTTTTCAGCTTGGGCGGGCGGGTCGACTGGCCGTCCTGCATTTTGGAGAGGGCCTCGTCCAGATTCTCGGCCGAGCTTTCCTTTTTGGCCTTCGCGTCGGCCGTCTTGCGTGCGATGTAATCTTTGCGTTCCTGTTCGGCGGCGGCCTTTTCCTCCTCCGAGATGGCGACGTCGATGTTGAAGGAAGATTTCTCCTTCCGGCGGGGTTTCGGCGGCGCTTCCGCCTCCAGCTGGGCCCGCTCTTCCATCCGCTCCCGCCGCAGCTCTTCCCGTTCGGCGTAGCTCTCTTTCAGCTGCTTGACCGGGCGGGTGAAGCTGCCGAGCAGCTCCAAAAGGGTCATCCCCGTCACCGCCATAATGAGGATAAAGAGGAGGAGGATGTGGACGATCAGCCCCCCGGTGTTCCCCAGCACCTTCATCAGCGGCCAGCCGGTCAGCATCGCCAGCAACCCGCCGCTATGCAGCTCGGTCCCATCGAGGTAGAGGTAGAGCACCCGCTCGAAGAAACTGTTGCCGTAGGGATAGCCGAAAAAGTACTGGCTGGCGCCGCAGATGAGGACAAAGAAGGCGGTCAGCTCCCACACCCGCATATGGACTTCGGCGTGATCCCGCTCGATTGCGATCATCAGCGAAACGAGGATGCAGACCGGCCCCACCGCGTAGCTCATCGGCCCGCAGATGCCCCGGAGGATCTGGTGGGCGGCCCCCCATAAAACCGGGCCGTTAAAGAGAGCGACCAGCGTCAGCAGCACCCCCAGTGCAAAAAGGATCACCGCGAACAGCTGGTTTGACCGATGGAGCTGGGAGGCGGTCTTCTTGCCCGTTTTCCGGGAAGCGGAAGTTTTCTTTTGGGTCTGGGACTTGCGCCCGGAAGATTTGGCGGTGCTCTTGGTCCCGCTTTTTTTACTGGAACTGTTCTTGCTCCGCGCATTTGCCATAGGTGTCTACACGTCCTTTCTCCCGGGTGGGATGCTGATGGGAAGGTTTAAAGTCGATGTAAAAATCAAATTTTGTGGCATTGAATGTTTATTTCGCTGCCCTTAAGGCAGCGACCAAGGGTTCCCCTTGGATGGGACCAAGTTTCACTTGGATGGACCAAAGGCTCTGCCTTTGGAATCCGCCAGGACCCGCAGGGCCCTGGACCCGCTGTTCGACGCGGCCGTGTCACCCGTTCCTCACGCGTGAGACCGGCCGTGGAAGGCCGGTCTTCTAACGTCCATTGGTCGCCCAGCGTGTTTTAAAGATCACTCAACAAAAAATAATTTCCGTGGATTAAAAGAAGCGACACGGCGTCAGGCCATCTGGGTAAAGTAGGTGACGATGTCCATGCCGACGACATGCTCAAAGATGCCGATGGCGCAGACAACTACGCCCAGGATCGCCGTATACCAGACGAAGATCCCGAACTTGTCGGTGCGGGAGATGTACCGGACCAGTTTGATGGCCAGCAGGCCGACAACTGCCGCGACTACCATCCCGACCAAAACCGGGCCGATGCCGGTCTGCAGGTCGGAAGGGGTGACGTCCAAAAGCTCCAAAAGGGAGCTGGCGAGGATAACCGGGATGCCGAGGATGAAGGAGTACTGGACGGCCGTCTCCCGGTCCATGCCGGAGAGCATCCCGCCCGAGATGGTCGAGCCGCTGCGGGAGACGCCCGGCAGCGGGGCAATCGCCTGGAAAACGCCGACCAGCAGCGCGTCCTTCGGCTTAATGTCCCCCGGGCCTTTGTCCCGGCGCTTGACCCGATCGCCGCAGAAGAGCATCACCGCGGTGACAAGGAAGAAAATCCCCTCAAACAGGATGTCATTGTCAGTTGAAAAGCTTTCATAGAAGTCCTTAAGCGCCAGCACAAACAGAAGCGGCACGCAGGAGAGCATCAGCATCACCAGCATATTGCGGTAAGCGGTGCGGTTTTTCCAGGAGAACTTCCCCCGCACAAGGTCCCAGATCAACGAGAAAAACTCCAGCACCAGCTGCCAGATGATCTTCCGGAAGGCGATAAAGACCGCCACCAGCGTGCCCAGGTGGAGCATCAGCGAGAAAAAGATCCCCGCGTCGCCGCTGGTGCCGGTAAAATGCTGGAACAGGGACAGGTGCCCCGAACTGGACACCGG
>DVHA01000166.1 GCA_018712425.1 Candidatus Faecivivens stercoravium
GTCGGCGTAATTGAGCTGGATCTGGACAAATTCGATCTCGGGGTGCTGGTCCAGCACTTCTTCCAGCAGTTCCGGCGTGCCGTGGTAGGAAAAGCCGAAATGGCGGATTTTCCCTTCGGCCTTCTTCTCCAGTGCCCAGTTGAAGCAGTCATACCGCTCGTAAGCGTCGTAGTTGGCGCCGTCTTCCAGGCTGTGGAGCAGGTAAAAGTCAAAGTAATCGACGCCGCAGCGCTCCAGCTGCTCCGAGAAGATGCGGTCGCGGTCCTCCGGGCCGTTCATCGCCCAGGCCGGAAGCTTGGTGGCGAGGTAAAAGGATTCGCGGGGGTAGCGGCTGACCAGGGCTTCCTTGACCGCCTTTTCCGACTCGCCGCCGTGGTAGACGTAAGCGGTGTCAAAGTAGTTCATCCCACTCTGCATATAGGCGTCGACCATCTGCTTGACGGCGTCCAGGTCGATCCGGTCTTCTTTTTTCGGCAGGCGCATCAGGCCAAAGCCCAGTTTCGGCATTTTGCTGACTTCAATCGGCATAATAATACTCCTTTATAGTCGTTCAACATTCTGAGCAGTCTTCACAGGGAAATTCCCCTTCCAACCGCAGGACCGGCAGGCTGATGTTTTCGAGGATGCTGAGATAGAGCGCGTTCGCGCCGTCCTCCGCGAAAGCCCAGCGGGCCCAGCGGCCGGGGTTATGGGATTTCAGGTTGGATTTCTGGTTTGCATAAAACTTCTTCATTGCCTTTTTTCTCCTTTTTATCTGTCTATGGCCGATGCGGATTGTGAAACAGGGGTGCCGTCAATCAGTCCTTTCTGAAAGCAAACGGGAAATAAGGGAAACAGGGGACTTATGTAAACTCTCCCCCGCCGCACCGCATAACCGGACGGCGGGAAGAAAGGTTACCAAAAGTAATATGCGGTCAGGGGTCATCCTTCGACGTCGTTTTCCAGCGGTTTGATCACCCGGGCCGGGACGCCGGCCACGACGCAGTTGTCCGGGACGTCTTTTGTGACGACTGCCCCTGCCCCGACTACGACGTTGCTGCCGATGGTGACGCCGGGGAGGATGACCGCATTGCCGCCGATCCAGACGTCGTTCCCTATGGTGACCGGCTTGCAGATGCCGATGTGCTCCCGGCGGCCTTTCGGGGAGAGGGGATGGCCGACGGTGGAGATCAGGACGTTCGGGCCGATCATCACATAGTCGCCGATGGTAACGGGGGCGATGTCCAGGATGGTCACGTTGTAGTTGGCGAGGAAGTTTTTCCCGACGGTGATGTGCAAGCCGTAGTCGCAGCTGAAGTTTGGGCCGACGCTGGGGTCGTCCCCCGCCGCCGCGAACAGCTCCCGGATCACGGGAATCCGGGCGGCCTCGTCGTCCTGGGGCATCGCGTTTAAGCGGGCGCAGAGATGGATGGCCCGCAGCTTCCGGGCGTTCACCTCTTTGTCCCAGAAGTCGTAGGGCAGGCCGGCGTCCAGTTTTTCAAGTTCGGTCATATAAAATGCCTCCATTCGGATTCTCTATTTCGGTCTCCGCCGGGAGTTTCTGCCGCAGGAAGCGGCGGAAGTAAAGGGCATTGGCGGCGGTGGTCAGCAGGTCGGAAATCGGCTCCGCCAGCATGACGGCCAGCACGCCCCAGGGCAGGATCTCCGGCAGCAGGTAGAGCAGCGGAATCAGCAGGATGATCTTCCGGAAGAAGGCAAAGAAAAAGGCTTTCTTCCCCTCCCCCAGCGAGTTATAGGTCTGCTGGAAGGTAGAGTTGGCGCCGTGGACAAAGAGGCACGCCGCGTAGACCCGCAGCATCGGGACGCCCGCCGCCAGAAGTTCCGGATCGGAATTGAAGATGCGGATGAATGCCCCGGGGAAGATGAGGATGAAAGCGGTGGCCACAACCGTGAAGGTGAGGTTGCAGAGGACGGCAATCCGCACCGTCTGCCGCACCCGGTGGTAGAGTCTCGCGCCGTAATTGTAGCTGATGATCGGCTGGGAGCCCTGGGAGACCCCTTCGACCGGCAGCAGGATGAACTGGAAGAGGGAGAAGAGGATGGTCATCGCGCTGACGGCGACGTCGCCGCCGAAACGGCGGGCCTGGTTGTTGAAACAGATGTGGAGGAGGCCCTCCGAGAGGCTCATGAAAAAGGGGGCCGAACCGAGGATGACAATCTGCCGTAAAACCGGGAGGCGGGGCCGCAGGGTGCCGGGGCGGATTTTCAGCTGGGTCCGTTTCCCGAAAAGGAAGGCCATGACCCAGACAAAGGAGGCAAACTGGCTGATGACCGTCGCCAGGGCCGCACCCTGGACGCCCATTCCAAAGGTGAAGATGAAAAGGGGGTCCAGAACGATGTTCAGGATGCCGCCCAGCATCGTCGTCACCATCGCGGTCTTGGCAAACCCCTGGGTGGTGATGTAGTAGTTCATCCCGACCGTCAGCTGGACAAAGAGGGTGCCAATTATATAGGTGGTGATGTACTCTTCCGCATAGGCCAGGGTGTTTTCGCTCGCCCCGAAGAGGATGAGGAGCGGCTCCCGGAACAGGAGCACCAGGACGGTGATG
>DVHA01000167.1 GCA_018712425.1 Candidatus Faecivivens stercoravium
TTGGAAAAAACCTAAAAAAATAACAGCCTGTACTCTGTACAGCCTGATTGTTTCCGTCTTTTTTTGGCATGGCAAGTAGACCGAACGGGGTGACAAACGCTTCGGTTTATTTGTTGTGCCAAATTTTAATTTTCATCTTGCCTTTTTCCGCTTTAAGTGCTATAATAGGGGCAAAGAATCTGAAGAAGTTGGTAAAAGAATGCGTAAATAATACGCAAAATACTACAAAACGCAAATTTTGTGGTTTATCCTTTTGTAATTGGTTTTCAAAAATCGTTACAAAAGGACGATTTTACTGTAGTTTTGCGGAATTATGGCCATTGTTTTTCCCTTCGGGTTCTTGGATGTCCATCCTCCGTGTGCCCTCACGATTGCGTGGACGATGTGGAAAAAGTGTTATAGATTGGAGAGAAGGCTCGAATGGATGTAAACAAAGACGATACGATAGAAATTGATTTACTTGCACTGGCGCGGGCAGTCTGGAAGCGGATCTGGGCGGTGATTGCCGCCGTTGTCATCGGTGCGGGCAGCGCCTTTTGTATCGCCCAGTTTCTGGTTACGCCGATGTATGAGGCAAAAGCAATGCTGTACGTCAACAACAGTTCGATTTCAGTCGGCAATACGTCGTTCAGCATATCGTCCGGCGAATTGACGGCTGCGCAGAGCCTGGTGCGGACATACATTGTCATTTTAAAGAGCCGTCAGGTGCTCAACACCATCATCGATCAGGCCAGCCTTCCTTATACATATGAGGAACTGGAGGAAATGGTCGATGCGGAGGCGGTGGATAATACCGAAATCTTTGAGGTTGTCATTACCGATGCCGATCCGGAAGAGGCGGAGCTGATTGCCAACACGATTGCCAACGTCCTGCCGGACAAGATCGCCGACATTGTCGAGGGCAGTTCAGTCCGGATCGTCGACTACGCGGTTGTCCCGGCCTATCCGGTCTCGCCGAGCGTCATCAAGTATACGCTGGTCGGGTTCCTGCTGGGCGGCGTGCTGAGCGTCGGCGTCATCATCCTGCTGGAACTGATCAACGATACCATCCAGTCGGAGGACTACCTTATCCAGACCTATGAGCTGCCGATCCTGGCGGCTGTCCCGTCGATGGAATCCCGCTCCGGGAGGTCCGGGCATCAGCCGGCATCCCGGCCGGCGGCAAAGGGAGGTGAAGACTGATGTTTTCCTTTAAAGAGAAAAAGGCGCAGAAGGGGTTCCCCAGCGTTGATTTTGAACAGAAGAGGATGATCGGTCAGGGGCTGAACTTTGCTTCATCGGAGGCGTATAAGCTGCTGCGGACCAACCTGATGTTCTCCTTTGTCGACAGCGACGCGAAACGGGTGATCGGCATCACCAGTTCGGTCAAGGGGGAAGGGAAGAGCATCACCTCCATCAACCTGGCCAACGCGATTGCCGAGACCGGCAAGCGGGTGCTGCTGGTCGAATGCGACCTGCGGCTGCCGACGATGGCCAAGCGGCTGAACCTTAAGTCGGAACCGGGGCTCTCCAACCTGCTGGTAGGGCTCAGCTCTTCCTCCGAGGTGGTCCGCCGCGGGGTCCTGCGGGCGACGCTGGACGTCCTGCCGGCGGGGGCGGTCCCGCCCAACGCGTCTGAGCTTTTACAGTCCAGCCGGATGCAGTATACGATTGAGAAGTTCTCCGAGTATTACGATTATATCCTCCTGGACCTGCCGCCGGTGACGGTGGTCTCGGACGCGCTGATCGTCTCCCGTCTGACGGCGGGGATGGTGGTGGTTGTCCGGTCGGATTACGCCACCAAGGCGGTCCTGGGCGAGACGATGCGCCAGCTGAAATATGTAAACGCCAAGGTCCTGGGGTTTGTCTTCAACGGCGTAAAGGAATCCGCCGGCAACTACTATAAGAAGTACTACCGCAAGGGGTACGGTTATGAGTATGGATACGGCGGCAATGAGGATGATGGAAAATGATGGATTTCCACTCCCATGTCCTCCCGGGGATGGACGACGGCAGCCGGTCGGTGGAAGAGTCGATCGGGATGCTGCACCAGATGGCGGTCCAGGGGGTTAACCGGGTCGCCGCCACCTCCCATTTTTATGCGTTTAAGGAGTCGCCCGAGAGCTTCCTGTCCAGGCGGGCGGAAGCGGCGGCCTGTTTAAAGGAAGCGATGGAGCGGGAAGAAGGGCTTCCTGAAATCCATCTGGGCGCCGAGGTCCGCTACTATGAAGGGATGAGCCGGACCGAGGCCCTCCATGAGATGGTCATTGAGGGGACACGGCTCCTGCTGCTGGAGATGCCTTTTACCGCCTGGAATGAGCGGATGCTGTATGAGGTGCGGGAACTGGAGGATAACCTCCGCTGCACCGTCCTGATCGCCCACATCGAGCGGTACCTCCGTTTCCAGCGGGGGCAGTGGTTCTGGCATATGCTGGAAGAGATGCATGCGCTGATCCAGTCCAACGCCTCCTTTTTTATCGGAAGGCTCAGCCGCCCCCGGGCGCTCCGCCTGCTGACCGCTGACCGGATCCATCTGCTCGGGTCCGACAGCCACAATCTGGATACCCGGCCGCCCAACCTCGGCGCGGCCTGTGATATCATTTCCCGCCGTCTGGGCGCCGGGGCGGTCCGGCGGATCGGCGAGCGGGGAGAAAATCTACTTGTTCACGCAAGTGAAAGAAAGGATGTATTCACATGAAGAAGTTAACGGCAATTTTGGCAGCGCTGATGACAGCGGCCTGCATGACTGCCGGAACCGCAATGGCAGCCGATTTCACGCCCAGTGTCACCGGCAAAGCAGCCCCTGAAACCGTAACGGTCACGACCGAAAGCGGCGAGGAAGCGGTTGCCATTATCCGCGATGCCAACGGAGCCGAAGTCCAGGGGCTCACCGCTGACAGTCTCACGGTAACGTCGGTGGCCAACGCCAGCACGGCGGATCCGGAAGTTACGGCGGCGCTGACCGCTGCCTATGCCCAGATCCAGGAGGCCTCTTCGGTCGCGGATCTGGTTCCGGATATCGACAGCGTGCTCGAAGCGGCCGGATCGGTGTTCACTTCCGCTGACCTGGTTGTCCGCGACCTGTTCGACGTCAGCATCGACGATGCTGCCAGAGAGCTGCTCGACGCCGGCAACTCGATCCAGATCGGCTTTAACCTCGGCATTTCCGCCGACGATGAAGTCTTCTGCCTGCACAACTATTCCGGCAGCGAGTGGGAACTGATTGACCCGTCCCTCGTTATTAACAATGGCGACGGCACCGTCACGGTCACCTTCTCCAGCCTTTCCCCGATTGCCTTCGCGGTCGGTTCGGAAGAAGCTGCCGCAATGACGGGTGAAGACGTCGCAGCCGATCCGGTCAGCGCGGAAGGCGCGATCGCCCCGGTTGCCGCGACCGTTTCGACTGCCGAAGAGCCTGCCGGTATGAGCAGCTATGAGATGCTCCTCTGGGGCGGCCTCGGTGCGGCTGTGATTATCGCGGCCGGCGCAGTCGTCCTGCTGGTTGTCAAGAAGAAGTAACCAATGCCCCGTGTAACGATGAAAAAAAGCCGGCTGCGGAAAGCCGCGGTCCTCATCCTTCTGTTTGCCTGTTTCCTCGGCGCTTTCAGCGCCATCGGGCTGTGGGAGAACCACCAGCGGGAACAGGCGGTCGCTTCCCAGGCGCAGATCGATGACGCGGCCCGGCGCCGGCGGGAGGGGTGGATCGAGGTGGACGGCCAGTGGTACGCGCCGCGGACCGACCTTGAGACACTCCTCGTCATCGGGGTTGATAAGATGGAGCCGCTCGTCAGTTCCGGCAGCTACAACAACGATGGGCAGGCGGACTTCCTCCTGCTGACCATCTTTGACAAGACCGCCAAGACGACGACGATCCTTCATATCAACCGCGATACGATGACCGATATCCCGATCCTCGGCGTCACCGGGGAACCGGCAGGGACAATCTTCGCCCAGCTGGCGCTGGCCCATACCTACGGGGACGGGCTGGAGGACAGCTGTGAGAACACCGCCGACGCGGTTTCGATGCTGCTGGGCGGGGTGAAGATCGACCACTACGTCGGGATGACGATGGGGGCGGTCCCGCTGCTGAACGATATGGTGGGCGGGGTCACCGTTACGGTGCTGGATGACTTTTCCGGCATCGATGACAGCCTCGTAGAAGGGGAGACGGTCACCCTCCAGGGGGAACAGGCCCTTCACTATGTCCGGATCCGGCGGGGGCTGGAAGATTCCACCAACCTAAACCGGATGGAGCGGCAGCAGCAGTACCTGAATGCCCTGACCGGTCAGATTGAAAGCCTGGGGGATGGTTTTTCCCCGTCTTTCTCCGAACTTGACCAGCTCTCCCAGTATATTGTCTCCGACTGCTCCGTTCAGCAGCTGAACGACTTAACCCGGCGGTATGCGGGTTACGAAATGGCAGAGGAGATGCTGGATATCAAAGGGGAGGCCCGCCAGGGGACCGAATTTGTCGAGTACTATCCCGACGAAGAGGCCCTCCAGGAGCAGGTTTTGTCCTTATTTTACGTACCTAAAGAGGCGTAAACTAACGTCTCGGGTGCGGATGGTTTTCCTGCCAGTCGTGCAGGAAAGCCATCTGTTCCCGATCGTTCTGTTCCCGGTTCCGGCGGGAAGATAACCTCATGGCGCAGAGTGCGCAGAAAACGGCGGCCAGGATGACCAGCACCAGTATAGCCGCCAGCAAGCCTAAAACGCTCACATCCATTTCTCCTTCCGCGGCGATTCTGCCTATATTATACCGTAGGTTAAGCGGAAAAACAGGGGGAGTTTGCGGATAGCTTGTGAATTTTTCTTGAAAGGTGAGACGCAGATGTACAGACGAAACGAGCGGGGATGGTTCAAGCACCTCGATTTTCTGATGGTCGATTTAGTTGCGTTGGAACTTTCTTTTACCGTCGCCGTCCTCCTCCGCTTTGGTTTTGCGGGGCCCGCGGATGCCAGCCTGTATGGGAAGGTCGCGGTCCTTCTGGTCATCATCCACTGCTGTGTGGTCTTTTTCGATGAAAGCTATCATGGGATCCTGCGCCGCGGGTACCTGATTGAGGCGAAAGCTACGGTTAAACATGTGGTGCTGGTGGTTGGGTTATTGCTTTTATACCTTTATCTGACCAAGCAGACCGAACTTGCGCGGATGTTCTTCCTCTATTTCGTCATAACGTCGCTGGTTCTGATCTGGGTTTTCCGGTGTCTCTACAAGAAACTGTTAAAAGAGGCCCGCAGCCGGCCGTCTGAAAAACAGTACCGCCTGCTGGTGGCAACGGGAAGCGCCCATGTGGCGGACGTCCTGAAAAACCTGCGGGACACCAGTGCCAAGATTGTCGGGCTCTGCCTGCTGGATCAGGACCGGATTGGGGAGAGCCTGGAAGGGATTCCGGTGGTGGCGTCGCAGGAGACGATGCTGGACTACATAAAGGGCAACGCAGTCGACGGGCTGTTCATCAGCTCGCCCAGTTCCCGGAAGCTGCCGGATATCCTGCTGGAGACCTGCATCCGGATGGGGACTTCGGTCCACATCGGGATAATCGCGCCGAACCCCAACGGCGATAACCAGATCATTGAGTCGATGGGGGACTACACCGTATTGACCCGCAGCGTCCGGATTGCGTCGGCGAGGCAGCTGCTTATCAAACGGGCCGTGGATATCTGCGCGGGGATTGCGGGTATTGTCCTCACCGGGATTGCCTGCCTGATTGTCGGGCCGATGATCTATAAGGCCAGCCCGGGGCCGATCTTCTTCTCCCAGACCCGGGTCGGGAAGAACGGGCGGAAGTTTAAGATCTACAAGTTCCGGTCGATGTATATGGATGCTGAGGAGCGGAAGAAGGAGCTGATGGCCCGGAATAAGATCGCCGATGGGCTGATGTTCAAGATGGATGACGACCCGCGGATTATCAAGGGCATCGGGCATTTCATCCGGGATTACAGCATCGACGAGCTGCCGCAGTTTATCAATGTGCTGAGAGGGGAGATGAGCCTGATCGGCACCCGGCCGCCGACGGTGGAGGAGTATGAGAAATACGACTACCACCACAAGGTCCGGCTGGCGATTAAGCCGGGGATCACCGGGATGTGGCAGGTGAGCGGGCGGAGCAACATCACCGATTTTGAGGAGGTGGTCAAGCTGGACGCCAGCTATATCACCAACTGGACGCTTGGGCTGGATTTCAAAATTCTGCTGAAGACGGTCAAGGTTGTCCTGCAGCGGGATGGAGCTGTTTGATGGAAAAGAAAAAACGATGGATAACTGGGCAGCGGATAGTTTGCATCCTGCTGACCGTGGGATTAATGGCGCTGGTTGTCTGGTTTTCCAGCCAGTCGGGCGGGAGCTCCAACGGGCTCAGCCGGAAGATTGTGGAGATGGTCGCCGGATGGTTCGGGGTGAGCCTCGGGCCGGATCAGATGGAGTTCTGGAATCTGGTGATCCGGAAAGCCGCCCACTTTACCCTTTACTTTTGGATGGGGGTCGGGGCGGCAGGCGTGCTGCTGACAACGCGGATGAAGAAAAGATGGCAGTTTCTGCTGGCGGTCGCGGTTTGCGCAGTGTTCGCGGCGAGTGATGAGATGCACCAGTGGATCGCTGATGCGGCACGGCATGGGAGTGCTTGGGATGTGGTGCTGGATACGGTGGGAAGCGGGTGCGGGAGCGCGGTGGTGATGGTTTTATGCCAGCTGCTTGTAGAAAAGCAAAGTCATTCTAAAAGGAGAGAGTAAGTAATGGACAAAAAGAAGCGACTGAAAATTGCAGTGGTAGGATAGGGTTATGTTGGTTTGCAAATTAAGTTATTATTAACCTAGAAGGATTGACAGTTTTTGTGGTGTAAAATAAAATGAGGAATAAAATCAAAGTATTACATGTAGCTCAAGCAGCTGGCGGTGTAGACAGATATCTTCAAATGCTTATTAAGTATTTGGATAAAGATGAATTCGAAAATATTGTTGTTCTTTCACAGGA
>DVHA01000168.1 GCA_018712425.1 Candidatus Faecivivens stercoravium
TCAGCTTCGGAAGTACAGGAACTGAGCGCCTGGGAAGGGGCTCTGCCCCTTCCATTCCCGCAAGCCCTTTAAAAAGGGCTTGACCCTAAACTTCTGATCTTCGCACGTTTCTTTGTCAGTTTAACGCCATCGCCGATTCTTACGTTTCCGCTAAACTTGTTTTTCGACAGTCTCAGCCAGCCTGCTTGAAGCGGGCTGGCTATTTTACTATTGAGTAAACAATTTAACGGAAGAACTACTCCTTCCCGACATACTGCCCCGGCGTAATCCCTTCGTACCGCTTAAAGGCGCGGATCATCGCCCGGGATTCAATATAACCGGTCTTTTCCGCCGTTTCCCGGACGGTCAGGCCGCCTTTCAGGAGCTCTTTGGCCTCCCGCAGGCGCACCAGGTGGATCTCATCCAATACCCCATGCCCGGCGGCAGCTTTAAACCGGCGGCTGAGGGCGGAAAGGGAAAGGCCCAGGTGGTCGGCAATCATGCTGGCGTTGAGGGACGGGTTCTGGAAGTTCTCCTCAATATACTGCCGCACCGTTTCCGCCCAAAGGGTGTTCTTATCGGGGCCGGGAACCGGCTCTTCCTGGCCGGCAGCCAGCCGGACGGCCGCAAACTGATCCCGCAGCAGCTGGCGCTTGTCTTCCACCGGCCCGGGGACGATCATCTGCCGCAGGTAATTTTCGCTCCCCTCCGGCAGATAGGCCGCCAGCAGCTCGGTCATCCCGGCAAGGCGGTAGCGGATCAGTTGCCCGGGGGTAAAATGCCCGTCCAGATCATGCTGCAAAATTCCTTCAAAGATTTTTTCTGCACCGGCGAAATTTCCCTCCGAAAGGCAGGCAGCCAACGCCCGCGTGTGGGCGGGATAATCGTTGGGCCCATCTGAAGCAGGGGCCTGGGGCGTCTCCCAGACGCCCGGCAGGCGGTCTTTCTGCCAGAAGCCCGACTCCCGGTAAAGCTGCTGGACCTGCTTCCAGGCGGCTGGACCTTCGTCCAGATGGCGGCAGGCTGGCCCGACATAGCAGGCCATCGACAGGGAAAGGGCCGTTTCAGTCGTCTTTACGGCGTGCTCCAGCTCATCCATCAGCCCGCCCGGCAGGCTGTCCTGGGCCGCAAGGACAATGCAGTCCTCGATCATTACGCTGACCCCGTCCCGGCTTTCCAGAAGGATTTCCTCCAGGATATTCCGGACCGCAAAATAGAGCATCTCCAGCGTCTCGGCATAACGGTTGCGGGGGACATTTTTAAAAAACTCCGATTCTTCCGGCCGGATCAGCGAAAAGAGGAGCAGCCGGTAGGGCTGGCCGTCTTCGATATACTGGGAAAGGGCGGAAGAATCGCTGGAAAACCCCAGCAGGAAACGGCTGATATACCGCCTGTGGGCCTGCCGGGTTTCCTCCCGCAGCCGGTTTTCCAGGATATCCTTCTCATCGGCAAGGCTCTGGAGCGCCCGCTGGACGCTTTCAAAGGACTCTGCGTTGCCGGTGCAGCGTGCCCCGACGAAGTCGAGGATCTTCTGGAAGGGCGACCAGGTCCGGCGGCTGAAGAAAATACTGGCAAAAATCCCAAAGAAAATATAGATGATGATTTCCAGGAGCAGCTGCCCCTGCAAAAGCCGGACGCTCTGGTAATACTCCGACTGCCGGGTCAGGAAGCCAAAGGTAATGTCACAGACCCCGGATACCTGAAAAGAACAGACATATTTTTCCCCGTCCAGCGTCAGGGTGATGCCGGAATCGCCGCCGCCCATCTGCCGGACAGCTTCGGTGGCGCGGGCGCTGCCATAGATTTTAACCCCATCCTGAATGAGGAAGACTTCAGAATTTTCGTCTTCCCACTGGATCAGGTTCTGGGAAATCCGCAGCAGCAGCCCCACCGTAGCCAGCTTATTGGTATAGCTGTCGGCGTAAATATTATAAGTAACCAGCAGGTAAGAGACCCCGTCGGTGGAGGAAAGCGGCTGGACGGTGCAGAGGCCGGACGAGTCCTGGATGGCATCGTAGAAAAAGGCGTAAGGGACATCAAGGGTTTTGGCATACATATCGGTAACCGGCTTACTGTACCCCCGGGACTCCGAAACCAGCCGCCCGCTGCGGAAAAAATAGACAAAGGCGTGGGTAATGGTCTGCTGCTGCTGGCGGGAACGGGCGAAAAGGTTTACAATGTCCCGCTGGGCCATCATATCCTCGCCGGTAAAAACATATTTCCCGGCCAGCCCGGTCAGGGTGGTGTCAGCGGCAAGCAGCCCGGCCGTGTTGATCGCATCCTGCAAGTTCTGGTCGGTCTCCCGCTGGATGTTCTCAACAGTCGTCTCTTTATCTTCCAGCATTGTGTCCTGGATGATGCTTTCCAGCCGGATGGTTGTAAAGAGGGAGAGCAGCAGCGGGATCAGGCCGGCCAGGAGATAGGATGCCAGCATACGGCGGTATAGCTTCATGGATGCGCAGGACCCCTTTCCAATTTTTCCATACAGTCTGCCCCGGAAACGCCGGCAAACCTTAATTTTATTATACCATGGCCGGAAGGGGGCTGGAAATATCCATTCTTTACCGAAAGGAGGCAAAAATTAACAAAAAATGGACATGCCAAAGCTGCCCATGGGAGGCCCACAGGCAGCTTTGGCAACTATTGGAGATTGGGGTATATCGGAAGCAGACGGGCAATGGCTGGCGCTGCCCTTTATAGTTTTATTATAACCGGAACCCGTCCTCCCGTCCAGAACCGGATTTTCCGCCGCCTCCCGGGCCCCCGCAAAATCCGGATAGCCGTTTTTTTCCTCCCCCGCCGGGAAAACTTTTTTCCAAAACCCCTTGACCTAAAGCACACTTCACCCCTTATAATAAAAGTACGATAAATTTAACCTGCCCTGAAGGAGGAAACAGCTATGCAGAATGTAAAACCCACCCCCGGCACCGGCGGCGACCATTACATCCCCTATGAAGAGCGGGAAAAGGGGCCGGAATCCACCGTCTACTTCACCCGCGACCTGTCGGCCGAGGGCCTTAAAAAGATCTTTGAACGGGTCAAAGGGCGCCTCACCGGTAAGATTGGCATCAAGCTGCACACCGGTGAGCCGGATGGCCCGAACATCATCCCCCGCCCCTGGGTCGAAAACCTTGTCCGGCAGGAGCTGCCGGACGCCGTCATCGTCGAGACCAACACCTACTACGAAGGCGGACGCTACACCACCGAGGACCACCGCAGGACCCTCGAGACGAACGGCTGGACCTTCTGCCCGGTCGATATCATGGACGCCGAAGGGAGCGTCCCCTTCCCGGTCAGGGGCGGCAAGTGGTTCACCGAAGTGGAGATGGGCAAAAACCTGGAAAACTACGACTCCCTCCTCGTCCTGACCCACTTCAAAGGCCATTCCAAGGGCGGCTTCGGTGGCTCCAATAAAAATATCGGCATCGGCTGCGCCGGCGGCCAGACCGGCAAAAAGGCGATCCACACCACCCCCGGCTCGGACGATATGTGGGACATCTCGAACGAGGAGTTCATGGAGCGGATGACCGAATCGGCCAAAGCGGTGGCCGACCACTTCGGCGAAAGGATCGTCTATATCAACGTCATGCGCAACATGTCGGTCTCCTGCGACTGCGAAGGGACAGCCGCGGAACCGGTCGTCACCCCCAATGTCGGCATCCTCGCCTCGACCGATATCCTGGCGGTCGACGCGGCTTCGGTCGACCTCGTTTACGCGATGAAGGAAGAAGAGCACCACGCCCTCGTCGAGCGGATGGAGTCCCGCCACGGCCTCCGGCAGATCACCTATATGAAGGAGCTGGGGATGGGCAATGACCGCTATACCCTCCTGGACATCGACCACGGCGACGCCCCGATCTCCCTGGAAGAGGCGGTAGAAGGGCTGGAACCCTTCAAGGGCTGAGCAGGCTTCCATAGCCATAAAACGCCAAACCACCTGCCATTTCTGACAGGTGGTTTCAGCTTGTCAAAAAACAAATTTGGTGGAAACGTAGGAATCGGCGCTGGCGTTAAAGTGACAAAGAAACGTGCGAAGATCGGAAGTTTAGGGTCAAGCCCTTTTTAAAGGGCTTGCGGGAATGGAAGGGGCAGAGCCCCTTCCCAGGCGCTTACTTTCCGTACTTCCGAAGCTGACCACGGCTTTGCCACTGATAACGAAGGGTGCGCAGCACCCAAAAAATACTCAAAAAAGACTTTTTCGACAAACGGAAACCACCTGCCATTTCTAGCAGGTGGTTTCCGTCTTTTTAGAGGCTTCTTGACGAATGTTTACAAAAACGCCTTGTATTTTGCCGAAAGTTGCGGTATACTATTTATAACTTTGCCGGGGATTCCGGCTGTTATCCAGAAAGGAAAATCCGCGATGAACAAGTTACGTAAAGCGGTTGCCGCGGGCGCGTCCGCGGCGATTGCGGCATGTCTCCTGGGGGGATGCGGCAACAGCATCGACCCGGAGAACATCGACTATTCGGTCCAGCTGCTCGCCCCCGAGGAAGGGGACGATATCGCCAC
Source organism: Candidatus Faecivivens stercoravium (assembly GCA_018712425.1). Classification (GTDB taxonomy): domain Bacteria; phylum Bacillota; class Clostridia; order Oscillospirales; family Ruminococcaceae; genus Faecivivens; species Faecivivens stercoravium. The sequence goes on from DVHA01000168.1 coordinate 4,492, forward strand.
CTTCGAGACCAGCCTCGGCGACATCACCGTCGTCCTCTACACCGATGAGGTGCCGGAGGTGGTCCAGAACTTCAAGGACCTGGTAAACGAGGGCTTCTTTGACGGCCAGGTGATCTACCAGGTGGTGCCGACGGTAGGCGCCGCAATGTTCGGAAGCTCGACCGAAGACGGCAACACCCCCGACACCAACACCGGCTCCCCGCTGGAAGCCCAGTACTCTGACAGCCTCTGGCCCTTCTCCGGCTCGCTGACAGCCCTTTGCAGCGAAATGGGGCAGCTGTGGAACCACGGTTACTACTACGACTCCCGCTCCTTCTTTATCGCCGATGTGCCGATGGACGAGGAGACCCTCTCCCAGATGGAGGAGAATTATTTCCCGGCGATGATGGTCAACGCTTTTGAGGAGATGGGCGGCATCCCCGGCATCTCCCAGTTCCATACCGTTTACGGCAAGGTGATCGACGGGATGGAGGTCGTCAATGAGATTATGACCCTCCCCCGCACCGAGATCGACATGGAGGCCGCCGGGGCCGAGGATGGGGAATATGAACAGGGCTACACCCTCGACGAGGACGTCGTCATCGAAAAGGTGACCCTCGGCACCTTCCACGCCGAAGACTTTGGCGAGCTGGACAACACCCTCACCCAGGAGGAGTACGACGCGATGGTCTACCAGAGCGCCGAGGAACAGGCCGCCATCGACGAAGCGATCGCCAACGGCACCTACGGCACCGAAGAGAGCGAAGAATCCTCTGCCTCTTCTGAAAGCAGCGCTTCCGAAGAGGACGCTTCTTCTGAAGAAAGTTCGGAAGGCTAATTTACCTGAAAGGACAGGACCGATATGATCAATTTCCGTGCAGTCAAACCGGGGGATACCCTCGTCACGATGCGCACCAATATGGGCAGCATCCAGTTTCTGATGTTCCCCGAAGCCGCCCCCAAGGCGGTCGAAAACTTTGTCACCCACGCCAAAAACGGCTACTACAACGGCATCACCTTCCACCGGGTCATCGAAGGGTTCATGATCCAGGGCGGCGACCCCACCGGCACCGGCGCCGGCGGCGAGAGCATCTGGGGGGACAGCTTTGAGGACGAGTTCTCCCCCGAGGCCCACAACTTCCGCGGGGCGCTGTCGATGGCCAACGCCGGCCCCGGCACCAACGGCAGCCAGTTCTTTATCGTCCAGGCGGGCCCCGTCGACAAGCGGATGTTCCCGATGCTTGCCCGGCAGTACGGCGTCAAGCTGGACGAGGAGACCCAGGCCAAATACGCCGAAGTTGGCGGCACCCCCTGGCTGGACAACCACCACACCGTCTTCGGGCAAGTGGTCAAGGGGATGGCGGTCGTCGACGCGATCGCGGCCCAGCCGACCGGGTTCCAGGATAAGCCGGTCAATGATATCGTCATCGAATCGATGGAAGTCGAGACGGTAGAATAAAAACAGGCCCAAAAGCGCGGATGGTTTTGCATCCGCGCTTTTTCTGTGCCGTTTCCCCGTATACGGCGAAACCGCCCCGGTTCCCCGGGACGGTTCCACTGAGATATAGGTGGTAAGAAGTCTGGCTTATCTCTGGAGATACCGGTCGTAAGCGGCCTGGGTGATAGCGGTCGCATCGGCAATACCCATCGATTCGATATCGCTGATGTAGGTATCCCACTCGGTCTCGATATCCAGGACGCCGGTAATCATCTGGGTGGTCTTTTCCTGGACATAGGTCTCGACGTCACCCATGATGGCGGCACGGTCGACCGACTCGTCCTGGGTCAGCGACAGGGTCGGCAGCGTCCAGTCCTGGCCGGCGCTCGACCATACGTCGTAGGAGGCGACGTCCTTTTCGGGGACGCTGGCCAGCTCACGGGTCCAGTCATAGTAGCAGGCGACCGAAGACGGCGGCATCAGGAAGCTGCCCTGGGCCTGGGAGAAGGAGAAGTCGGGGTTCGCGAGGATCTTGTCGGTAAAGACGGGGTTGCCGGCGTCATCGAGGGTGTAGGTATCCCCTTCCACGCCGTAGTTGGCAAGCATCGCGCCCTCATCGGTGTAGAGGTAGTCCAGCCAGCGGAGGGCCAGCTCCCAGTTGTCGCTGGTGGCGGAGATGGCGGTGGTAATGCCGACTGCGGTGTCACGGTAACGGATATGGAGCTCGTCGCCTTCGTTTTCAACCGGCGGGGTGATCGGGACGATGTTCATATCGGGGTCCTCGCTGGAGGATTCGTAAAGGGAGGGCATCGTGTACATCGAGGTCCAGGCGCCGGTCTTGCCGGTGATGACCGAGGTCATATCGACCATAAAGGCGTTCTGGCTCATAAAGTCGGGGTCGATCAGGCCCTTTTCAAACCAGTCGTTCAGCTTGGTGACATATTTGCGCCAGTTCTCGGTGTAAGGGCCGTAAACGACCTTACCGGTCTCGTCCAGCTGCCAGGTGCCGATGGCGCCGTAGCCGGCCGCCAGGCCGCCGGTCATCGCATCGGTGCCGTTAAAGGTGATGCTCTGGGCCGCGGTGGCGCCCATCTGGTCTTTGAAAGCCGTCAGCATCTCTTCCCAGTCGTCAAAGGTGACAGGGGTGTCCAGGCCGCATTTGTCCAGCCAGTCCTGCCGGACCTGCATCCCGAGCCAGGGGCCCTGGGGCTCGGTGTAGACGGCGTAGACAGCCGCCATACGGCCGGAGTCGGTGACGGTATCGATCATCGCCTGGGGGTCGGCCTGCCGTCTTGCCTCATAATTGGGCATATACTCGGGGATCAGGTCGGTCAGGTCCATAAAGTAGCCGTCGTCGATACCGGCGTCCAGGCCGTCGGAGTAGTACTGGGAGCCGTAGAACATGTCGGGCAGCTGGTTGGAGGCGATCATCAGGTTGAAGTTGGTCAGGGTATCCGCGGCGGAGGACATCTGCCATTCGATATGGACGCCGGTCCGCTCTTCCAGCGCCTGGAAGAACTCGTTGTCGTTGTAGTCGGTGACGACGATCGAGGCGTTGGCATCGAGGGAGATAAAATAAGAAAGGCTTTCGCCGTCGGCGAGGGGGAGCTGGACCTCGGTGGGCTCCGCGGGGGCGGACTCGCCGCTCTCGGTGGAAGCGGAACCGCTTTCTTCCGCGGGGGTGGAGCCGGAATCGCCGGAGTTGCAGGCAGCCAGGGACGCGGTCATCATAGCGGCCAGCAGAAGCGCCAGGAATTTCTTAGAAGTTCTCATGTTCAAAATTTCCTCCTTGTGAGATGGTTGGATCTATCAGCCTTTGATAGCGCCGATCATGACGCCGGATTCAAAGTACTTCTGGATGAAGGGATAGAAGATGAAGATCGGCACGGTCGAAACGATGATCGTGCAGTACTGGGTCAGCTGCCGGTACAACGCCGTATCGCCCGTTTCTGTCGAGGATGTGACGGTACCGGTTGTCGCCGCGTCGGAAGCGGTAATCAGGATTTCGCGGAGGACCAGCTGGAGCGGGAATTTGCTGCGGGTGCGCAGGTAGATCATCGCGTTGAACCAGGAGTTCCAGTTGCCGATGACGAAATAGAGGACAACGGTGGCCAGCGTCGCCTTGATCAGCGGGAGCATGATCCGGAAGAGGATCGTGAACCGCCCTGCGCCGTCCAGCATCGCCGACTCTTCCAGGCTCGCCGGGACGTTCTGGAGGGCGGTGCGGATGAGGATCAGGTTAAAGGCGTTCATGCAGGTGGGGATAATCAGCGCCCAGCGGCTGTCGTACATGTCCAGGTACTGGGTGACGAGGATGTAGGAAGGGATGATGCCGCCCGAGAAGAGCATCGTAAAGCTGATGCCCAGCATCACGGGGTTGGCCCAGAGGAAGTCCTTCCGGGAGAGGGCGTAGGCGCCCATCACTGTTAAAAGCATCCCGAGGGCGGTATTGGCAATGACGTAAAAGAAGGTGTTGAGATAGCCGGTCCAGATATTGGCGTTTTCAAAGACCAGCTTATAACCGGTGAGGCTGAAATCGTGGATCTGCCAGATGATACCCGACTGGTTGAGGACCCAGCCCGCGTCCGAGAAGGAGGCGCAGAAGACATGCCAGACCGGCAGGATGCAGGCGATGATAACGAAGGCAAAGAAGACGATGTTCACAAAGTTGAACACCCGGCTCCCGATAGATTTGTTTCTGACCATAGCCATGGATAATTACGCTCCTCTCATCAGAACAGGCTGGACTCGGTGAATTTTTTGCTGAGCGTATTGGTGACACAGAGCAGGATGAGGTTGATCACCGAATTGAAGAGGCTGACGGCGGTGGAATAGCCGTAGTCGGCCTCCAACAGGCCCATGCGGTAGACGTAGCTGGAGATGATGTCGGCGGTTTCATAAACCTGGGAGTTGTAAAGGAGGATGGTCTTCTCGTAGCCGACGCTCATCATCTGGCCGATCCGGAGGATCAGCATGATCATGATCGTGTCCAGGATGCCGGGGATGGTGACGTGGAGGATCCGCTGGAACCGGTTGGCCCCGTCGATTTCCGCCGCCTCGTAAAGGCTTTTGTCGATGCCCGCCAGCGCCGCAACATAGATGATCGAGCCAAAGCCGACCCCCTGCCAGATGTCTGAAATGATGTAGATGGGCCGCCAGGCGCCGGGCAGGCTTAAAAGGTTATCATAATTGCCGGTAATTGCGCCGACGATTGAGGTGATCGCGCCGTCGGAAGCGCAGAAGTCCATGATAATGCCGGCGACGACAACCATCGAGATGAAGTTGGGCATGTAGGAGATGGTCTGGACCGTCCGTTTATATTTCTTGGACCCCAATTCATTTAAAAGGAGCGCAAACAGGATGGTAAACGGGAAGACAATGATCAGCTGCAGGACCGACAGCCAGAGGGTATTGCGGATAACCCGCCAGCAGAAGACCGACGTAAAGAAGGTGGTGAAATTTTCCAGCCCGACGAACTCCGAGCGGAAAAGGCCGAGGTTCGGCTTAAAGTCTTCAAACGCCATCAGCAGCCCCACCATCGGGATGTAACAGAAGACGATAAAGAAGACGATCGTCGGCAGCAGCATCAGCATCAGCGGCCAGTTTTTCCTGAAGTCGCGGGAGATGTTGTGCCAAGAGTACTTGTGGTATTTGCGCGCGCTGGATGGCGGCGCTTTTGCGGTTCTTTGCATCATAACCCTTCCTTTCGCTTGCTTAGGGATTTTGTGTAGTTATAGTATAACAAAGGCGAAAGATTTTAGAAAGAACCAATCATTGCGTCACGGAAAGGTAAAAATCTGGTCATAAATACCGGCCGGCATCCTGCAAACCCCTTGCCGTTATTTTCCGTCCCGCCCCAAAAAGGCTGCAAAAAAAGGCCATACCGGCCCAGCAGAATGGCCCATAGGGGAAAGCCGGCACACTGCCCCCCGCAATGTCACAAAACTGTTCCTTCCGCTTGCCGCCGGTGAGACCGGGGCGGGGTATCCTTGTAGACAGAAACCGGGGTCTTACACCCGGCATTGGACCAGCTTCCGGCGCTATCCGGCAGCCGGCCATTTCCACAAACCGCAAGGAGGAATCCCCATGACCACCGACATCATCTTACAGGCAAGAGGGCTCAAAAAATACTACGGCAAAGGCGAAACCGAAGTCCGGGCGCTGGACGGCGTCGACCTCGACATCGAGCGGGGGACATTCACCGCCATCATCGGCAGCTCCGGCTCGGGCAAATCGACCCTTTTAAACATGCTGGGCGGGCTGGACACCCCCACCGCCGGCAGCATCCGAGTGGGCAATACCGAACTGGCGGATTTAAAAGGCGACGAGGCCACCATCTTCCGCCGCAAGCAGATCGGCTTTGTCTTCCAGAACTACAACCTCGTCCCGGTCTTAAGCGTCTGGGAGAACATCATCTTCCCGATCTCGCTGGACTCCCGCAAACCGGACTCTGCCTTCATCCTGGAGGCCGTCAGGCTCCTCGGGCTGGAGCAGAAGCTCCACAGCCTCCCCTCCAGCCTCTCGGGCGGCCAGCAGCAGCGGGTCGCCATCGCCCGGGCCATCGCCAGCAAGCCCTCGATCATCCTGGCCGACGAGCCGACCGGCAACCTCGACTCCCGGACGAGCGACGACGTCATCGGCCTCCTCAAAATGACCAGCAAGACCTTTTCCCAGACGATCGTCATGATCACCCACAACCCCGAAATCGCCGCGATGGCCGACCGGGTGGTCCAGATCGAAGACGGGAAAATCGTCAGATCGTGACGGGAGGTGCTGAATATGACAAACGTGACCAGCCGTTTCCGCCCGGTCCCCGCCCTGTCCGGGCGGCTGTTCAGGCAGAAGCGGGGCCGCAACCTCATCGCGGTGCTGGCGATCTTCCTGACCGCGATGATGTTCACCGCCCTGTGCACCCTGACCGGGAGCATGGCGGAAAACCTGACCCAGATGGCCTTCCGCCAGACCGGGTCGGACGCCGAAGCCTCCATCCGCGGCCTCACCGAGGAGGAGGCGGACCTCATCGCCTCCCACCCCGACGTCGAAGCGGTCGGGAAGAGCATCGTCCTGGGAATCCTCGGGAACAGCGATCTGCGGGGGCGGCAGGTGGAGCTGCGCTGGGCGGATAAGACCTACGCTTCCCACGCCTTCTCCTTCCCCACCACCGGGCGGATGCCGGAGACGGCCGATGAAATCGCCCTCGACACCCTGACCCTCGACCGGCTCGGCATCCCCCACACCCTCGGGGCCGAGGTGGAAATCCAGTGGCAGAAGGACCCGGCCGACCTCGCCCTGACCGTTTCCCGGCTCACCCTCTGCGGCTACTGGGAAGGGAACCTCTCCAGCTATTCGTCGATGGCCTGGGTCGGGCGGGAATACGCCGACGAGATGACCGGCGGCGTCCTCTCCCAGGATGAAAGTGAGACCCTCGGCCTGCTGATGGCCCAGGTCATCCTCCCCGAAAGCCGGGACATCGAAGGGGAGATGGACCGGATCCTCTCCGACCTCGGGCTGGCGCTCCCGTACAGCGTCAACCTCGCCTACTCCCCCGAAATGGGGGCAATGGCGGCCCAGGAGAGCCTGCCGATGGCCGTCGGGATGGTGCTCGTCTTCATCGCCGGGTGCCTCATCATCTACAACATCTTCCAGATCAGCGTCGCCTCCGACATCCGCCTCTACGGCCAGCTGAAAACGGTCGGGATGACCGGGAAGCAGCTGCGCCGTCTCATCTACGGCGAAGCGCTCATCCTCTGCGCCGCCGGCATCCCGCTGGGGCTGCTGGCCGGATGGGGGCTGGGTGCGCTGCTGGTGCCGGTGCTGTTGGGGATGGCGGAGGGGGAGATGTCCGTCTCGGTAAGCCCCCTCATCTTCATCGGTGCCGCCCTCCTCTCTGCCGCCACCGTCTTCGCCTCCTGCCTGCGGCCGGCGCGGCTGGCCGGGAAGGTCTCCCCCATCGAGGCGATGCGGACCGCCGATGCCGCCGTCCCCGGGGCCCGCGCCCGCAGGCGCCCTCTCCGGCAGGACGGCTCGCTCCTCTCGATGGCCGCTCGGAACCTCGGCCGGAACAAAAAGCGGACGGCAACGGTGGTCGGGTCACTGACGCTGGCGCTGGTGCTGCTGGGGGTCTTTTACGCCCAGAACGCCGCCTTCGACATCGAAAAGTACCTGTCCGACCTCACCATTGCCGACTTTACCCTCTCCGACCCGTCGAACACCGACTATGCCGGCGGCTATGACCCCGAGGGAGACGCCCTGACCGAGGGGCTGGCGGCGCAGGCCGGTTCCCTCCCATACCTCGAGGCGGTCGGGCGGCAGTATACGGCCGAAACCGAATGGCAGATGGATGAAAACACCCGGGAAAAGGTCGCCGCCTTCTACGACGCCGGACGGCTGGCCGAGTGGGAGAGCTACGACGCGGCGGGGGCGGAGGCCTGCCGGGCCGCCATCCAGACCGGGGAGGCCGCCGCCATCGTCCACGGCCTTTCCGGCATCCCGCTGGATACAATCACCGGCGGGGAGTACCTGCTGGAAGGGGCGTTTGACCCCGAAGCCTTCGCGGGCGGCGGGTACATCCTCGCGGTCGGCCCGGCGGTCGACCCGGAAGGCGAATACCCGGTGCTGCCGGTGCCGGACGTCGGGAGCGAGGTGACCCTGAACGGGGAAACCTTCACCGTCATGGCAGTGGTCTACCCCTTAAACCCGGTGATGGAGCTGCCCCGGGAGGCGGGGAGCGACGGGAAGTTCCCTATCACCTTTATCCTGCCGGAAGTGGAGTTCCGGGTGCTCTGGCCGGAATATACGATGCGGCAGCTGTTTGTAAACGTCGGGGACGAGGGGCTGGAAGAGGCCGAAAGCCGGTTTGCCGGTTACGCGGATGAGACCGGGGCCGCCCTCACCTCCCGCCGGACGATGGCGGAGCAGTACGAGGCGGAGACCCGCTCGTCCGCCGTCATGGGCAGCGCCGTCAGCGCGGTCATCGCGCTGGTGGGGGTCTTAAACTTCGTCAATTCGATGGCCACCTCGATCCTGACCCGGAAGCGGGAGTTCGCGGTGATGCAGAGCATCGGGATGACCGGGCGGCAGCTAAGGCGGATGCTGGCCTGCGAAGGGCTCCTCTACGCCGGACTCACCCTCGCCGCCTCCTGCCTCATCACCATCCCGGCGGTCGGCATCGGCGTCCGGGCGATGGTCTCGGGCGGGTTTACCACCTTCCGGTTTACCCTGCTGCCGCTGGCGGCCTGCACGCCGGTGCTGCTCATACTGGCGGTGGCGGTGCCCTGGCTCTGCCTGCGGAATGTGGAAAAGCGGAGCGTGGTAGAGCGGCTGCGGACAGAATAAAGCGCCGGTTCAAACCAGTTTTTGGCTTCCCTTCAGGCTGGCCGGCCGCCCGTCGTGGAAACGGATTGCCCCGGCAGAGACCCCCTCCCCTTGACGGAACCCCCTCCCTGTGATAGGATATAAGTAGACCAAAAGCGGGCGTTTTGTCCGAAACCGGCAAAAGCCCCGGGAGGGAGATTTTTATGACACTGGCAGAAATGAAAGTCGGCGGCAGCGGCACCATCACCGCGGTAGGCGGCGAAGGGCCCCTGCGGCTGCGGTTTTTAGACATGGGGCTGATCCCCCGCACAAAGGTATCGGTCGTCAAAATCGCGCCGATGGGCGACCCGATCGAGATCCGCATCCGGGGGTACGAGCTGACCCTGCGCAAAGAGGATGCCGCGAAAATTGAAATTACGACCGACTAACCAGGAAAAGGAAGGATCATCCATGATATTTGCCCTTGCCGGCAACCAGAACTGCGGCAAAACCACCCTGTTCAACAGCCTGACCGGCGCCAACCAGCACGTCGGCAACTTCCCCGGCGTCACCGTCGACCAGAAGGTCGGCGACATCAAAAACGTGAAGGACTGCCAGGTGGTCGACCTGCCCGGCATCTACTCCATCCGCCCCTACACCAGCGAGGAGATCGTCACCCGGGACTTTATCTTAAAAAACCACCCCGACGGGATTATCAACATCGTCGACGCCACCAACATCGAGCGGAACCTCTACCTCACCCTCCAGCTGCTGGAGCTGCGGATCCCGACGGTGCTGGCCCTCAACATGATGGACGAGGTCCGCAAAGGCGGCGGGACAATCGACGTCCCGGCCCTCTCGAAACGCCTCGGCATCCCGGTCGTCCCGATCTCGGCGGCCAAGAACGAGGGCGTCTCGGAGCTGATCCGCCAGGCGGTCGAGACGGCGAAAAATAAAGTCGCCCCGAAGGTGCTCGACTTCTGCCCCGACGGCCCGGTCCACCGCTGTATCCACTCGGTCTCCCACGTCATCGAGGACCACGCCCGCCGGGTCGGCATCTCCTCCCGGTTCGCCGCCACCAAGCTGATCGAAGGGGACGAGCAGATCACCGAGATGCTGGAACTGGACGACAACGAGAAAGAGCTCTTAGAGCACTCGATCATCGAGATGGAGCAGGAGTCCGGCCTCGACCGCAACGCAGCGCTGGCCGATATGCGCTACACCTTCATCGAATCGGTCGTCGCCGACACCGTCATCAAGGCGGTCGAATCCCCCGAGCACGCCCGGAGCGTCAAAATCGACCGGATCCTCACCGGCCGCTTCACCGCCATCCCGGTCTTTATCGCGATCATGCTCGTCATCTTCTTCCTCACCTTCAACGTCATCGGCAGCTTTTTAAGCGACCTCTTAGCCCTCGGGATTGACAATCTGACGGCGCTGGTAGACAGCGCCCTTACATCCTACGGCTTAAACCCCGTCGTCCACTCGCTTGTGATCGACGGCATCTTCGCCGGGGTCGGCAGCGTCCTCTCCTTCCTGCCGATTATCGTGACGCTGTTTTTCTTCCTCTCAATCCTCGAGGACACCGGCTACATGGCCCGCATCGCCTTCGTCATGGACAAGCTGCTGCGGAAGATCGGCCTGTCGGGGCGGAGCATCGTCCCGATGCTGATCGGCTTCGGCTGCACCGTCCCGGCGGTCATGGCCACCCGGACCCTCTCCTCCGACCGGGACCGGAAGATGACGATTATGCTGACCCCGTTTATGAGCTGTTCGGCCAAAATCCCGATCTACGCGGTCTTCTCGGCGGCCTTCTTCCCCGGATACGCGGCGGTCGCGATGATTGTCCTCTACCTTTCGGGCATCCTGGTCGGCATCATCGCGGCGCTCATCATGAAAAAGACCGCCTTCCGGGGTGAACCGGTGCCCTTTGTGATGGAGCTGCCCAACTACCGCTTCCCGTCGCCGAAATCGGTCGGCCTGCTCCTCTGGGACAAAGCAAAGGACTTTTTGCAGCGGGCTTTCACCATCATCTTTGTCGCGACCATCATCATCTGGTTCCTGCAAACCTTTGACGCCCACTTAAACGTCGTCACCGACAACGCCGACAGCCTGCTGGCCGGCCTCGGACGGCTGATTGCCCCGGTCCTTGTTCCCCTCGGCACCGGCGACTGGCGGATTGCCACCGCCCTCATCAGCGGCTTTACCGCCAAGGAGGCGGTCGTCTCGACGCTGGGCGTCCTGCTCGGCACCGGCACCGGCGACCTGGCCCCCGCCCTCTCGCAGATGTTCACCCCCCTCACCGCCTGCGCCTTCCTCGCCTTCACCCTCCTCTACACCCCCTGCGTCGCGGCGGTCGCGACCATCAAAAACGAGCTGGGTTCGCGGCTGAAAACGCTCGGCGTCGTCTTTATGCAGTGCGCGATCGCCTGGCTTGTGGGCACGCTGGTCTACCAGATCGGCTCGCTCATCCTCTAATGGGAAAAGGAGGCTGACCCGATGCTTGAAATTTTAATCCTGGCCATCATTGCGGCGCTCGTCGTCCTTGCCCTCCGCTCCATCCGCAAACAGCGGAAAAACGGCGGCTGCGGGTGCGGGTGCGCCGGGTGTTCCGGCTGTTCGGGACGCCCCGGCTGCCAGAAGACCAAATGACGCAGAATCCCCCTGCCGGGTACGGTAAAACCGCCCGGCAGGGGGATTTTTAGCCATAGGGGCATAGTTGACATTTTAAACTCTTTGTGTTACGATTGATCTATACGATGCTGGCAGCAACCGGCCGCCTTCCCAAAGGAGGTCTCCTCATGCCCAAAGTCGAGGTCAATCCCCCAACTCCCAATTTAATCATCGGCATCGCCTGTCTTTTCAGTTTCCTGGCGGAGGGCATCCTCTCCCAGATGCTTCTGGAAGATGTCTACCTCTTTGAATGGAGTTCTCGAAACGGATATTGGTTTGTCTGGGTAGGGATTGTTTTCTCCACGGCCAAACGAAAGCCGGTTTTATCCGCCTCCATTGCAGCGGGGAACCTGTTGGCGCTCATTTTGGGTTATCTGTTTGCGAGGATAGATCAGTTCATAAAGGCGACCCAGATTACGCCGGATATGTCCCCCGCTGATATCGCGTATCTGCTCCGACCGATGGACTGGCGGTACTGGATAAACCTTGTCCTCCTTTTCACCATCATGGGCGCCGCCCTCCAGCATAAGTACACCGTCGACGGCTATCCCGTCTGGATGCAGAAACTAAACGCCCGGATGAAGCGCCGCATCGGGAAAATCTGGGACGTCGTCACCCGCCTGTTCCCCGGATAAACCCGTATGACAACAAAATGAACCTACTCTTCCCAGAGGCCAATATTATGTCCAAAAATGATTTCCATCCTCCGACATCCAATTTTATTGCCGGTCTTGCCTCTTTGGCTTTGGTGCTAATATCATGGCTCATTTCCCAAACCCTTTTAACAGACTTCAATGCGTCATTTCGAAATGCTTACGGCCTGGTATGGGTGGGCGTCTGGTTCGGCATCATCGGCGCTTCCGCCGCCAGGAAGCCGGTCTTATCCGTCTCCATCTCCGCCGGAAACCTGCTGGCGCTGGTTCTGGGGAATCTTGTGGGGAAAATCGACTTTCTCATCCGCCAGACAATGGCCGACCCCAACCTGCCCGAATGGCAGCAGTACAATCTTCTGCATAGCCGCCATGACCGGTTCTTCTGGTTCCTTTTCGTCCTCCTTTTCACCGCCATAGGCGCCGCCCTCCAGCACAAGTACACCGTTGACGGCTACCCCGCCTGGATGCAGAAACTAAATGCCCGGATGAAACGCCGCATCGGGAAAATCTGGAACGTCGTCACTCGCCTGTTCCCCGGATAAACACACCAGCCTGCCGCCTTTCGGCCGTACCGCCCCCGGTACGGCCTTTTCCATGTACTTTTACGCCAAAATAATCCTCGCCGTCATCACGGTGATATCATCCCCCGGCCCCCGCTCGTTCCGCTTGGCCAGCTGGGCGAGCCGTTCGGCGATCTTCTCCACCGGCTCCTTCGACGCCAGCGCCAGCTCTTCTTTGAGCCAGTCGGGCGCCACCGTCATCGCCCCGTCGCTCATCATGACGATCAAATCCCCTTCCCGCAGCCGGACGGTCCGCCGGTCGTAGTGGATCCCCTGCAGAATCCCGGCGGGCAGCGAACTGCCGGTGATTTCGGCCACCTTCCCGTCCCGGCAGAGGAAGGAGGAGACCGCCCCGGCCTTTAAAAACTCCATCTTGCCGGTGTAGAGGTCGATGCAGCCGATGTCGAGGGTCGCCAGCGTCTCCTCCCCGGTGCGGATGAGGAGGGAGGAGTTGATCAGCTTCAGCGCCGCGTCAAACCCGAACCCCGCTTTAATCAGCCGCAGCACAAAACTGACCGTCATGATCGAGTCGACCGCCGCCCGGCCGCCGGTGCCCATCCCGTCGCTTAAGATCATATGGTAAAACCCCTTCCCGTCCGAGAAGGTGTCGCAGCAGTCGCCGGAGATCTTCCCCTCCCGGGCGACGATCTGGCTGTACCCGTACTGGACTTTCAGCCTCGCCTGTTCGTAGAAGGTGGTGCGGGTAACGTCCTCGGCCGAGACGACGCTCGGCCCGTCCAGCGGCCGCTGGGTGAGGGAAGAAAGCTCCTCACGGAGGAAACCGGTCTCAGGCTTTAAGGAGGCAGGCGAATAGACCTCCACCCGCATCCGGTCGTACCGGTCGAGGATGCAGTAGACCTCCTCCGGGTCCTCTCCCATCTCCCGGAGCATCCCGGCCACCCGGTCGGAGAGGGCGGAGTCGATCGACGCGATCTCCCGCAGCTCCCCCGAGAACTCCGCCAGCATGTCCGAAATCCCCTCAAACTGCTCGGCCGCCACCTGCTTGGCCTGGGCGACCTTCCGGCGGGCGGCCTCCCGGGAGATAAACTGGGTGTAGAAGCTGTTGACGGCGGCGGTCAGGTCGGCAATCTTCGGGCAGCGGTCGGTGAAATAGGCCGGCAGGTCCTCCGGCGTCACCGAACCCTTCGCCTTTAAAACCGGGGTCAGCTTGGAAAAAGCGTCCCGGGTCTGGTTGCAGGCGGTGTCCCAGCAGAAGAGCTTCAGCCCGCACCTCCGGCAGACCTTTTCCGACGCGCCGCTGTACACCCCGTCGATCGAGCAGACGCCAGTCTGATAGAGCTTTTTGGAAACCGCCTCCACCGTCTTTTCCAGGTCGACGAGCGTCCCGGCCGAAAACCGCAGCCGGGCGGCCGTCCGGCCGGTGTCGGCGTAGGAGACCGGTTTCCCCCGCTGGATGGCCGGGACCTTCCGCCGAAGCCGGTCAGGCAGCAGAAGGAAGAGGGCGCTCCCCAGCAGCAGGTCGAAATACCCCGGCATCTGCCCGGTGATCCCACCGGCCAGCAGGGCGATGAGGCCGGTGCCGATAAAGACCATCGTCTGCCGCATCCGCCCGAGCCCCGAAAACAGCCCCGCCCAGTAGCCGCAGGCGGTGTAGACCGCCCCGAGGAGCATATTCCCGGGGTTTGCGGCCGTCAGCGCCGCGGTGCAGCAGATGCCGGTCTCGGCGGCGCTCTGGGCGCTGCGGCGCTCGCCGCAGAGGAGGAGGGCGGTGCAGGTGAGGATCCGCCCGGGGGTAAAAAGGCCCAGCTGGAAGCTGGAAAGCCCCATCAGGAGCGACAGGGCCACGAGGACGATGCTGGTCCGCTGGACGGTGTTCGCCTCGGTCAGCCGCCGCCCCGACAGGAGGAAACGGGAAGCGAAAAACCCGAAGTATGTAATCCCGCCGGTAAGGGCCGCCTCCGCCATCCCGAAAATCCATTCCCCGGCCCCCAGGCTTAACAGGGTGCAGCGGATGCCGGTGACCGCCCCGAAGAGGAGGGCCGCCATGACCGAGAGGAAAAGGGGGCTGCTCCGCAGCCGCGGGATGCCGTCGCAGAGGAGCTTGACCCCCAGCGTGCAGGCCAGCACCGCGATACAGCTTAAATTGTCCGCAAAGTCCCCAAACAGGCTGTACCCGACCACCGACCCGGCCAGCGCCGACAGGGCGGTGCTGCCGGGGAGCGCCATCGCCGCCGCCATCCCGAAGGGGCGCATCCCGCCCGGCAGCTCCAGCACCGCCGCCAGAATCCCCACCGGGAAGGAGAGGAGCACCGCCCGCAGCTCCTTCCCCTCGCGGGTATGGTTAAAAAGTGTCTTCCAGCCTTTCGACAGCCTGTTTCCCAGCTGTGCCCTTAACATTTTGCATCATCCTTTTCACGTCTTTTTCTCCATGCTACCACGGGAGCGGTAAAAAAGCGGTCGCACTGGCGCTGGGAGTTCCTGCCGAAGGGGGACGGTTTTCCGGCGGGGGGAAACTTCCCTGGCGGTTTGGACGGAAGCGGACGGAAGGGTGCGGCAAATCCACGGAATCCGGGGCTGCCCGGGACGTGCTGAAGGGGACGCGGCAAAAATTGATTTCCGTGACGCTTCAGGGAATTTTTCTTGCATCCTGCGTCAAAATCAGGTATAATAATGGAAACGCGGCCGGTTTATAAGCCGCAGGAAAGGAAGACCGATATGAACGCACTGGTACTGGAAGGCGGCGGGATGCGCGGGCTGTTTACCGCCGGGGCGCTGGACGCGCTGATGGACCACCGCATCTACATCGACCGCTGTTACGGGGTCTCGGCCGGGGCCTGCAACATGATCTCCTACTATTCCGGCCAGCGGGGCCGTAGCCGCCGGGTCAACGTCGACTACGCCGGTGACAAGCGGTATATGAGCTGGGACAACTTTTTTAAGACCGGGAGCCTCTTCAGCGAGGAGATGATGTACCACACCATCCCCGAAACCCTCCTCCCCTTCGACTATGATGCCTATCAGAAGGCAAACCCCGAGGCCTA
>DVHA01000169.1 GCA_018712425.1 Candidatus Faecivivens stercoravium
TCCAGAGTGGTGCCATCATAGTGATGGGCAGCCATGAATTTGGCCAGTTCGCCATCAGCCCAAGCGTCTGCAAAATCATCAGCCCCAATATTGGTGGGCAGCTTCTCAACGTAGTCGTACAGGTAGACTTCGCCAGAAGATTCAACCGGGTTGGCCATGACAGCTTCGTAGTCTTCCGGGTTAGTAGAATCAAGCTGAGTATAGCCGGCATCAGTGCCTACACCATAGGTATAGTAGGAATCTTTAACGATAACAGTGATCCCGTCATTGCCAGTGCCATGATCATCAAGGTTGGTAATCGGGGCATCTTCATCAATGAAGTAAGCTTCATTGGTCTTGAAGTTATTGTCGATTACATCTTTCTGTTCAAAAATCTGGAAATAATCACTCCCAGCTTCTAATGCGCTCTGAGAGACATAATAGGTTCTGTCTTTCTGAACAACTTCGAGAGTACCATGCTCTGTTTCTTCGCCTTTCTTAACAGCAAAGAATTCCCAAGAGCCGTCTGCATAGGTCTTTTTACCGATAGAATAGGTGACTTTATCGTACTCGAAAGACCCATAAGTTTTGCCCTGGCCAGCCTTAACAGTTTCCAGATCATACCCGAAAGAATCAGCAAAAGCTTCTTCATCTTCGTAATAGGAAACACCTTTAACATCTTCATCCAGAACATCGACATACTTCTTGATGTCTTCGTTCTTCATGCTGTTGTAAACTGCTTCAGTAACGTAAACAGAAGTACCTTCTACGTATTTGCCGCCTTCAACCTTGGCATTCGGAAGAGTATAGCAGTTGTTGATGTCATATTCTTTGGCAACATTTTCGGTGGAACCCCAGGAAATGGTGCCCGCAGCTTCATAATGCTTATAATAAGCATCATCGTTCGCATTGATATGGCTGGAATCTTCGTTCCACCAAGCAGCATTCGCGCTCATAGCCGCGCCGAAGACCGAGAAAGCGGTAGTTCCGGCGAGTGCAAGAGCAAGAATTCTCTTTTTCATTTCGAACTTCATCCTCCAAAAATAGATATATCTCCTCCTTTTTTCCCGCCCGGCGGCGTCTGGGCTCACGGGGCCCCTTCTAGTTTTTCCCTTATTTCTTCCCTTATTTTGCCATCGGAATCTGTTTATAAAATATTCATAATTGCAAGCCGTTGCATCAAAATCCTGCATTTTGGCTTATTTCCCCCACCTCTGGCAGCCGAAAAAAACACCTTTTCCTCCCTCTTTTTTGTCGGCTCCCCAGAAAATGCAAATCCGGCCCGAAACCTATTGAATTTAGGGGGCCGGTGTGGTATGATAAAATAATGATTATGATGTGGTTTTGCGCGCTTTTCTGCCGGCGGCCACAATCCTATAGATGAAAGGAAGGCGTCTAATGGCGAAAAAACGCATTGCCATCCTCTTTGGCGGCACATCCCCGGAACACGACATCTCCTGCATGTCCGCGTGGTTCCTGCTCCGGAATATGCCGCAGAAATATGAAACCGTCTGCATCGGCATCACCCGCAAGGGCCGGATGCTCTATTACCCCGGCGGTCCGGAAGGGATCCGAAGCGGGGCGTGGGAATCCTACGCCGACTGCTGCGGCTGTGTCTTCACCACCGACGAGTCCAAGGCCGGGATCTATAAGCTCTTAAACGACGGCAGCGCCTCCTATCTGGCGCTCGACTGCGTCTTCCCCGTCCTCTACGGCAAACGGGGGGAGGACGGCAAATTCCAGGGCATTTTGGAGGCCTCCGGCATCCCCTTTGTCGGCTCGGGGGCCTGCACCTCCGCCCTCTGCATGGACAAGGGGTTCGCCCATATGGTGCTGACGGCGGCCGGGGTCAAGATGTCCCGGTATATCACCGTCCGGCGGGATGAAAAGCTGGATATCCCCTCCCTGACGGCCCAGATCCATTACAGCTTCGGCTTCCCGGTCTATGTCAAGCCGGCCTGCGCCAACACCGCCGGCGGCATCTTCCACGCCGCTTCGCCCGACGAGCTGGAACGGGCAGTCAAGATGGCCTTCGTCCACGACAGCAAGGTGCTGATTAAGGAGGCGATCCGCGGCCGCCAGATCAAGTGCGGCCTCATCGGCAACGACTCCTCCAATATCCAGGTTTCGCCGCTGGGCGAAATTAAGATGGACGCCGGTTTCGTCCCCGAGACCCCCTATGAGAGCGCGCCCCAGGTGCTGGAAATCCCGGCCTTCCTCCCGGAAGAGACCGCCGGCAAAATCCGGCGGATGGCGGTGCGGGCTTTCGAAGCGGTGGAGGCGGCGGGCGCCGCGTCGGCCGACTTTTTCGTAACGGAAGACGGCAGCATCTACCTAAACCAGTTCAATACCGTCCCCGGCTATTCCCCCGTCAGCATCTTCCCCCTCCTCTGGAAAGCGGACGGGGTCGAAATGCCGGAACTGATCGACCGGCTGATCACCCTCGCCTTTGAGAAGGCCGACGTCGAATACTGATCCCGACCCGAAAGGAGCGTTTATGGACGCGCAGAAACGAAAACGGCCGGTTTCCATCCTCATCCGCGGTATCTACCACCCGGAAGAGGACGACGAGCCGATGGAGGCCGAGCTGATTACCGACGGCTATATGTACAAGCTCGGGACCCACTGGTACATCACCTACGTCGAGACCGAGACGACCGGCTATGAAGGGTGCATCACCACCCTGAAGGTCTCCGCCGACCCATCCGACAAGGTCGTGACCCTGACCCGGAAGGGGGACGCTTCCTCCCACCTGATTTTGCAGCAGGGGGTCCGGACGCTCGGCAGCTATAACTTCTACGATGCGACGATGGAAATCGGTGTCTACACCGACGATATGGAATACAGCTTCGATGAAAACGGCGGGAAATTCCACCTGCATTATACACTCGATATGAACACAAGCCTGCTCAGCGAAAACGAGCTGACGATACTGGTCACGCCGGTATAACCCCGGCCGGAAAGGAGAATTGACCCGATGGTAAACCCCATCTTAGACGCGAAAAACGAATGCCGGGCGCTGGTAGCGTCCGCCCTCGCCGCCGCCATGGCGGACGGCTCCCTCCCCGAGGCGGAGGCGCCGGAATTTAACGTTGAAATCCCCGGCGACACCTCCCACGGCGACCTTTCGACCAATGCCGCGATGGTCTCGGCCCGGGCTTTCCGCAAGGCCCCCCGGATGATCGCCGACGCGATTACTTCCCACATCGATTTAGACGGCTCCAGCTTTGAAAAGGTCGAAGTGGCCGGCCCCGGCTTTATCAACTTCTTCCTCGGCCGGAAGTGGTTCTCGGACGGCGTCCTCTCGGTCCTGCGGGAAGGGGAGGATTACGGCCGCACCGGTTTCGGCGAAGGGAAAAAGGTGCTGGTAGAATTCGTCTCAGCCAACCCCACCGGCCCGATGCACATCGGCAACGCCCGCGGCGGCGCAATCGGCGACACCCTCGCCTCGGTCCTCGACTGGGCGGGCTATAACGTCAGTCGGGAATTCTACGTCAACGACGCCGGCAACCAGATTCAGAAGTTCGGCCTCTCCCTCTCGCTGCGGTATCTGCAGGTCTGCAAAGGGGAGGAAGGCTCCCCCTCCGACGGCTATATGCCGGAGGACAGCTACCACGGCCAGGACATCATCGACCACGCCAAAAACTTCTACGCCCTCCACGGGAACGCCTATGAAACCGTCCCGGAAGAGGAGCGGCGGAAGGCGCTGGTCGGCTACGCGCTGCCGCTCAATATCGCGGGGCTGGAGCGCGACCTGCTCCGCTACCGGATCCAATACGACAACTGGTTCAGAGAATCCACCCTCCACGAAAACGGCGAGGCCGCGAAGGTTGTCGACGAGCTGACAAAGCGCGGCTACACCTACGAAAACGAAGGGGCCCTCTGGTTTAAGGCGACCGACTTCGGCGCGGACAAGGACTTTGTCCTCCGCCGGTCGAACGGGCTGTTCACCTACGTCGTCCCGGATATCGCTTACCACTACAACAAGCTGGTCACCCGCGGCTACGATAAGGCAATCGACGTCCTCGGTGCCGACCACCACGGTTATGTCCCGCGGCTGAAGGCGGCGCTTCAGGCGCTGGGCATCGACCCTGACCGGCTGGACGTCGTGCTGATGCAGATGGTCCGGCTTGTCCGCGGCGGCGAAGTGGTCAAGCTCAGTAAGCGCTCCGGCAAGGCGATCACCCTCGTCACCCTGCTGGACGACATCCCCGTCGACGCCGCCCGGTTCTTCTTCAACCTCCGGGAAGCGAACTCCCAGTTCGACTTCGACCTCGACCTGGCCGTCGAAGAGACCTCTTCCAACCCGGTCTACTACGTCCAGTACGCCCACGCCCGGATCTGCTCGATCATGCATAAGCTGGAAGCGGAAGGGATTACCCCCCGCGCCGTCACCGAAGAGGACCTGGCCCGCCTGACCGCACCCGAAGAGGTTGAACTGATCAGACGGCTGGCCCAGTTCCCGATGGAGCTGGTGGACGCGGCCCGCGCCTACGACCCCGCCCGGATTACCCGGTACTCGACCGATATCGCGACCCTCTTCCACAAGTTCTACAACGCCTGCAAGGTCATCGGCGACGACGAGCCGCTGATGCAGGCCCGGATTGCCCTCTGCCAGGCGATGCGCATCACCCTCAAAAACGCACTGACCGTCCTCGGCATCACCGCGCCCGAGTCGATGTGAGAAATCCTTTTCGGGAGCTGTTTATGATCATCCCGGACTCGGATGGGTTATGGGTTTACCACTGCATAAACGCAGCCTTCGGCGCTGCCGTTAAAGCTACAAAGAAACGGGCGAAGATTTTAAGTTTAGGGTCCAGCCCTTTTTAAAGGGCTGGCGGGAGTGGAGAGGGCAGAGCCCTTTCCCAGGCGCCCACTTTCCGTACTTCCGAAGCTGACCACGGCTGCCCCACTGATAACGAAGGGTGCGCAGCACCCAAAAAATAATCCAAAACCGAAAAAAGCCAATACCACCATAGAAGGAAGTAATATAAGATGAAATTAGGCATGGTGGGCCTTCCCAACGTCGGGAAGAGCACCCTTTTCAACGCCCTGACCAACGCCGGGGCGGAATCGGCCAACTACCCCTTCTGCACCATCGAGCCCAACGTCGGGGTCGTGTCGGTGCCGGACAAGCGGCTTGACAAGCTGGCCGAAATGTACAACCCCAAGAAGTTCTCCCCGGCGACCCTCGAGTTCGTCGACATCGCGGGGCTGGTCAAAGGCGCCTCCAAGGGCGAGGGCCTCGGCAACAAATTTTTGCAGAACATCCGGGACGTCGACGCGATCGTCCACGTCGTCCGCTGCTTTGAGGACCCGGACATCGTCCACGTCGACGGCTCGATCGACGCCCTCCGGGATATCGAGACGATCAACCTCGAGCTGGTGCTGGCCGACATCGAGGTCCTCGACCGCCGGATCGCCAAGACCGAAAAGGCGGCCAAGGCGGATAAAAAGCTGCTGCCTGAGCTGCAGTTTTTAAAAGACCTCCGCGACCATCTGGAAGAGGGCCGGTCCGCCCGTTCTTTCCCCTTCACCGAGGACCAGCTGGCCTCCCTCCACGACACCCCCCTCCTCTCCAACAAGCCGGTCATCTACGCCGCCAATATGAGCGAGGAGGATTTCACCGAGGGGTATGAGAACAATGTCCAGTTCCAGAAGGTGCAGAAGCTGGCCGAGGAAGAACATGCCCAGGTGCTCCCGATCTGCGCCAAGATTGAGGAAGACCTGGCGGATATGGACGATGCCGACAAGAAGGAGTTTTTAGCCGACCTCCACCTGGAAGAGAGCGGCCTCTCCCGCATCATCCGGGAAGGGTACGCGCTTCTCGGCCTCATTTCCTTCCTGACCGCCGGTTCGGACGACGTCCACGCCTGGACGATCACCCGCGGCACCAAGGCCCCGAAGGCCGCCGGCAAAATCCACACCGACTTTGAAAAGGGCTTTATCCGGGCCGAGATCGTCTCCTACGACGACCTGATGGCCTGCGGCAGCATGGCCGCCGCCCGGGAAAAGGGCCTCGTCCGGCTGGAAGGCAAGGACTATGTGATGCAGGACGGCGATATCGTCACCTTCCGCTTCAACGTCTGAGTTTTCCGCCGTTCCGGTCTTCAACTCTGTAAAACAAACCCCGTCTGTTGTTTGGAATATGAAAGTTTCTGCCTGGGAAACCGGTATGTGCCTTTTTTTCTGAATCGGATGGGGTCTTGCTATGCGCAAATCAAGGGTAATTCGGCTGACTGATTGCAAAAAATCTTTTGTGATTATGTTTTTGGTGCTGTGCACGCTTTGTTATGCGTGCAGCAGCTGTGGCCAGCTTCGGAAGTACGAAAAGTGGGCGCCTGGGAAAGGGCTCTGCCCTCTCCACTCCCGCAAACCCTTTAAAAAGGGTTTGATCCTAAACTTTTGATCGTCCGTCTCCCGTTTCTTCGCGGCTCCAGCGCCAGCGCCGATTCCTGCCTTTTATTTTCGACAGCCTTAGAAAAGGAGCATCTTCATATGGGTTCTGCAGCTGCCAAAAACGCCGCCGGTGTCAACGGCATCACCGAGGGCGTCATCTGGAAACAGCTTTTAAAATTCTTCTTCCCGATTCTGCTGGGAACCTTCTTCCAGCAGCTTTACAACACCGTCGACGCGGTTATCGTCGGCAACTTCGTCGGCAAGGAGGCGCTGGCGGCGGTCGGCGGTTCCACCAGCCAGCTGATCAACCTCCTGATCGGCTTTTTCACCGGCCTCGCCTCCGGCGGCAGCGTCATCATCGCCCAGTTCTACGGGGCCGGCCGCCGGAAGGATACCTCCCACGCGGTCCACACGCTGATCTGCCTGGGGCTCGCGGTCAGCGTCCTGTTCACCGTCGTCGGCATCGCTTTCGCCAGACCCGCCCTCCAGGCGATGGCGGTCCCGGACAGCATCATGGAGTATTCGGTCACTTATACCCGGATCTACTTCGGCGGCGTCACCTTTACCGTCCTCTACAACATCGGCTCGGCGATCCTCCGCTCGATCGGCGACGCCAAGCGGCCGCTCTAC
Organism: Candidatus Faecivivens stercoravium; assembly: GCA_018712425.1. Classification (GTDB taxonomy): domain Bacteria; phylum Bacillota; class Clostridia; order Oscillospirales; family Ruminococcaceae; genus Faecivivens; species Faecivivens stercoravium. The sequence continues at coordinate 7,009 of DVHA01000169.1, forward strand.
TTCCTGATTGTCTGCTGCCTCGCAAACGTCGTCCTCGACCTCTTCTTCGTCGTCATACTGGATATGGAGGTGGCCGGGGCGGCCATCGCGACGGTTATCTGCCAGGTCATCAGCGTCATTTTGACCTTTGCCGCCCTGATGCGGACGACCGACTGCTACCGGGTGGTGCTGAAACGGCTGCGGGTGGACTGGAACCTATTAAAGTCGATGCTGCGGATCGGCATCCCGGTCGGTTTCCAGTCGACCCTCTACTCCATCTCCAACATCCTGATCCAGTCGACTGTCAACGGCTTCGGCACCGATACCATTGCCGGCTGGACCGCCTACGGCAAGGTCGACTCCTTCTTCTGGATGATCAGCAACGCCCTCGGCATCGCCATCACCACCTTCGTCGGCCAGAACTTCGGCGCCGGCAAGTATGACCGGGTCCGCAAGAGCGTCCGGGTCGCGATGGGGATGGGCCTCGGGATGGCCGCCGTTTTGTCGGTGGTCATGCTGCTGACGCGGCATGTCATGCTGGGGCTGTTCACCAACGACGCGAACGTCATCGCCCTCGGCGAAGAGATGATGTTCTACATGGCGAGCTTTTATGTGCTGTATATGCCAATCGAGATCTTTTCGGGCGCCATCAAAGGGGCCGGCGACTCGGTCGCCCCGATGGTCATCACGCTCGTCGGCGTCTGCGTCCTGCGGGTGGCATGGGTTTTAATCCTCGTCCCGATCTGGCACAACCTCTTTATGCTGTCGATCAGCTACCCGGTTTCCTGGGCGGTCACCTCGGCCATTTTCATCGTCTATTACTTAAAGGGCGGCTGGATGGAGCGCTGCATCCGGCTCCAAAAATAACCGCGTACATTAAAATCCCCCGGTTTCTGGTTTAGCCCAGAAACCGGGGGATTTTTCGTTTAGTAAATGGTAACAGTGTCAAAATAACGGAACCGCTTCTGGTCTTCCAGCACCGCCGCCATCTCCCGGACATAGTTTTCGTCCTTCAGCAGCTTCGGGTGGAAGGTGTCTTCCCGCCAGAACCGGAGGCCCAGCGCGTCAAACTGGTATTCATACCCCAGCTCCTCGTCCTTTGTGCCGCAGACGCAGGGGGATTTTTCCTTCAGGGCGGGAATCAGTTCATCGGCCGGTGTTTTAAAAAGGTCGAAGCCGCAGAGCATTACCGGCATCTGCTCCCGAACCAGCCGGTCGACTGAAATTTCGGCTGCCCGGTTATCCCGGTAGGCGGCCTGGAACCAGAACAGGCCGCAGGTGTAACGGAAAGATAAAGTATCGGAATACCGTTCCTCTATCATTTCAATCCGGTGAATCGGCCGGCTGACGGGCAAAACGGCAGGATTGGACGGAACCTGAAGGCCATACCGCTCCATCAGCTCCCGCACGGTTTCCGAAGGGACAGCATCCGGGGCGGATGGCTGCTGCGATTCGGCGTTTTCACGCACAAATTCCGGTGTCTGGCCGGTCAGGGAAACATACAGCCCCTTTAAGGCTTCCTGCACCTCTTCCTGTGTCTGCCCCAGTGAGAGCGGCCCTATGCTTTTATGGGGAATGACCTGCAATTCCATCGGCTCACCTTTTGAGGACCTTCCCCACGGCCCAGCAGACGATAAAGGCCGCGATGTCCATCGCGACGATCGTTGAGCCGACCGGCGTCGACCCGAGGATCGAGACGAAGATCCCCGCCGCCGCACAGACAACCGACAAAACCGCCGAGCAGAGGATGACCGCCCGGAAGCTTTTAAACAGCCGCATCGCCGACAGCGCCGGAAAGATAATCAGCGCCGAAATGAGGAGCGACCCCACCAGGTTCATCGCCAGCACAATGACCGCCGCCGTAATCACCGCAATCAGCAGGTTGTACCGCCCGGCGTGCAGCCCGGTCGCCTCGGCGAAATTCTCGTCGAAAGTGACGGCGAAAATCTTGTGGTAAAAGAGCAGGAAGACGGCAATCACCACCACCGACACGGCGATGCAGATGCCGACGTCGAGCGGACTCAGCGTCAGGATGGCCGTCGAGCCGAAAAGGGTGCTGCAAACGTCGCCGCTGAGGTTTGTGGAGGTGGAAAAGAGGTGCATCAGGAGGTACCCCAGCGCCAGCGCCCCCACCGAAATCATTGCGACGGCGGCGTCTCCCTTCACTTTGGTGTTCCGGCCGGTGCGGAGGAGCAGGACGGCGGCAATCACCGTCACCGGCATCACCACCACCATCTCGTTTGTCACCCCCAGCACCGTCGCGACGGCAATCGCCCCGAAGGCGACGTGGGAGAGCCCGTCCCCGATAAAGGAGAACCGTTTGAGCACCAGCGTCACGCCCAGCAGCGACGACGACAGGGCAATCAGCACCCCGACAATCAGCGCGTACCGGACAAAGGGGTAGGAAAAGTACAGCTGTAATGTCTCAAGCATCTTGTGAGCCCCCTTTCCCCATCGCGGCGTGGTATTCTTCCTTCGTCCCCCAGAAGACCGGCTCGCCGATCCGGAGGATGTGTCGGGCGTACTTTTCCGCCGCCTGCAGGTCGTGGGAGACCATCAGGATGGTGATCCCCTCCCGGTTTAAGCCCGCCACCAGTTCATACATCTCTTCCGAGGCCCCGGGGTCCAGCCCGGCGACCGGCTCGTCTAAGAGCAGCATCTTCCGGGCCGCGCAGAGGGCCCTCGCCAGCAGCACCCGCTGCTGCTGCCCGCCGGACAGCTCCCGGTAGCAGCGCCGGGCGAGGTGGGTAATCCCCAGCCGCTCCATATTCGCGTCGGCCAGCGCCTTTTCCTCCTTCGTGTAGAAGGGCCTGAGCCCGCCCCGGCTGATCAGCCCCGAACGGACGATCTCAATGACCGACGCCGGGAAATCCCGCTGGACGTCGGTCTGCTGGGGGAGGTAGCCGATCTCCGAGGGCTTTAAGCCTTCCCAGCGGATTTCCCCTTCCATCGCCGGATGGAGGCCGAGGATCGCTTTGATGAGGGTCGATTTGCCCGACCCGTTTTCGCCGAGGATGTAGAGGTAATCCCCGCTGCCGACGGTGAAGGAGAGCCCTTCCACCACCGGCCGGCCCTCATAGCCGAGGGTCACGTTCTGTACGCTGAGTTCCGCCATCGGTTCCCCTCCTCACGAAAGCGCCTGTTCCAGCACGGCGCGGTTCGATTCCATAATCGAAAGGTAGCTGGCCCCGGCTTCAATGTCCGCGTCGGTGACCGACTGCATCGAGTCGAGCGTCAGGATGGCGGCGTCTTTATCCCGGGAACTGTCGACGATCGTCCGGGCAATCGACTGGTCGCTCCCGTCGATCGTCAGCACCGCCGGGAGGGAGAGTTCGTCCAGCTTCCCGGTCAGGAAGGAGATGGTCGCAAAGCTCGCCTCCGTCTCGGCCGAGCAGCCGGGGAAGGCGGCGTAGTAGTTCACATCGTAGTCCGCCAGCAGGTAGGTGAACGGGAACCGGTCGCCGAAGAGGAGGGTGTCGAGCGACGCCTCTTCGATCGTCTCGGTGAAAGCCTCGTCCAGCTGCTCCAGCGAGGCTGTGTAGACCTCCAGATTCGAACGGTAAGTTTCGGCATGTTCGGTATCGATTTCGCATAAAGCGTCGCAGAGGGCCGCGCAGACGAGCTGGGCGTTGGTGAGCGACAGCCAGACGTGTTCGTCGTAGCTGCTTTCGTGCTCTTCTTCATCGTGGTCATGGTCCTCCTGCATCCCCTCGACCAGCGTTTCGGTGAGCAGCCGGTCTTCCAGGACGTCCATCATGTCGACCGCGATGATCCCTTCGTTCCGGGCGTTTATGAGTGCGTCCTCGACCCACTGGTCGGAGGTCCCGCCGACATAGAGGAAGAGGTTGGCGTCCGACAGCGAGACGATGTCCGCCGCCGTTGGCTGGAAGCTGTGCATATCGACCCCGTTTTTCATCATCAGGGTGGGGGTGCTGCCGGTCCCCGCCATCAGGTTTTGCAGCC